>CAZMQE010000049.1:12795-16470 GCA_964568115.1 uncultured Anaerolinea sp. | reverse complement strand
TATTTACTTACCTTGGATAAGAATCCCAGCATGACCGCATTAAATTCCTTGGGGCACTCCCAATTCACCGCATGACCAGCCCCAGCCACCACCGCCGCTTCCCCGCGCGGACATAACGCCGCGCTCGCCACCGCATGTTTGTTCGGCCAGAACGGACTCTCCTCGCCCGCCACGAACAGAACCGGCACATCCGTTTTCTTGAGCGTTTCGCGCCAATCGGCATCCGCATGATCTAAGAGCAGCGGCTTGGTCCCAGCGTGATCGAAGTTCAAATATTTCTTGCCACGCAGCAGCACGCCGATCAGAAACAGGTTCAAAGGTTTCTTATTTGGCGTGGGCAGCGGTGCATCGAAAAAGGTGGGACGTGTCTCCCTGTTTAAACCGTTCATGCCATACGCCCAACTCTCGTCCGTGATCATTTTGGGTGTCTGATCCACACTGATCACACCATACAAGTGTTCCGTACCAAATTGTGAAATGTAAGACCACATGCAAGAGGCTCCCTGCGACTGACCGATCAAAAACGCCTTCTTGATTTTCAAATGACGGATCAACGCATCAATGTCTCTGCCCTGCGTTGCCATATCCTGTCCATGCGGCGGATTCTCAGAACTGCCATGCGAACGCCGATCAAAGGCGATCACCCGATAGCCATGCTTAACCAAACTGTTGATCTCTCGATACCAGGATGTAGCTGGCGCGCTGTAGCCTGCCATAAGGATCACCGGTATGCCACTGCCCTGATCGATATATCCCAATTTCACACCATCGTCTGTTGTAAAGAATTTAATATTCATAAGCAACTCCATATTAAGAGGATAATTTCAAAATCCACTTAATCATACTCGAACCATTTGCAAATCTAGTAAATTGATCACATGATACGAATGGCGGCACACAGTCTGTCGTTACATGATGAAAAGGAGTTAAAGCTCTCTATCACAGACAAATGGGCGGTATGGGTCAGCCTCCTTTCTTGATACAATGAAATCACATCACTCGCGGATTGTCCGCAGAGCGAAAAGGAGCAAGACCCGATGTTAAACAAACCAGATGAAGAGTTCGTCAAGGACGGGGCGCAAAAGGTCACTGAAAAAGACGTTGAAAAAGTGATCAACAAATCCGAAGAGATCCAAAAGAAATTCAGCGCTAAAGGTCCGCTGGCGCGGTTCATCGAGGATGGCAAACTGCTGATCGCCATCGTCAAGGATTACCGCAACAAGAGCTATCGTCAGGTCCCTTATGGCGCGATCGCCTCGATCGTTTTCACGCTAATCTATGTGCTCAATCCCTTCGATCTTGTGCCCGATGTGCTGCCTGTTATCGGTCAGGTGGACGATGTCGCGGTGCTGGGCGCCTGTCTCATATTGGTTGAGCAGGACCTGCACAAGTATAAAGACTGGAAACAGGGTCAGGCGTAAAATTAACTACTAAACAATACGCTTCTTGCAAAAGTCCTTTTGCCACAGAGCTCACAGAGAAAAAGAATTTTTTAAAGCTTTTCTCAAAGGTCTCTATGTGCTCTGTGGCTGTGCTTTTACTAATGCAAGCGGTCTCATTAACTTGAGCGCTCAACACATAAATCATTTAATTGGGGATGTGTCCATGTAGCTGTCACCGGTTAGCCAACCGCTGCTTCCTTTTGTCCCTGCCTTTTCTCATCAACTTCTCGATCCACGCCACGAACGGCTCTGCGGGCAAATAATTCACCAATGCAAATTTCTGTAAACCACGCGCAGTCAACACCGCATTCGCGGCTTCAATGCCCGTTAAACAGGCGCGCTCCAAAAAGAACGCGGGTGCAGGGTGCCGCACCCAATCCCCTGCACAAAATAAATTCTGCCACGGCGTTTCGATCCCCAAATATTTTTCCTTCGGTCCCACCGCAGGCAGGGTATGCGTCTCAGGGTTGCGCTGCAAATGCTGACCGATGCGATGTCCCTGCAACTCGGGCCACGCCTGCTGCACATCCTTGATCGCCTGCGCCAACAACACGGCATCCGGCTGCGCCAGCGTCTCCGGCGGTCCGTATACATGCACCTCCAGCGCGCTACCCTGCGTCTCACGCGCCCAACGCCGAAACGGATTATACAAACGATCCAGCCAAAAATAATTATGCACCGTGAAATCGCCCGTGAAGATGCCCGCCTCAGCCGTCTTGCGCGGCTTCCCATCAAACCACAAACGGATCACCGCATTCGACAACGCGCGCGGGAAAAATAATTTATCTACCCCTTCACCAAAACTCACGCTCAAAATCTTCTTTGCATTATTTGGATCAGTTGCCAGGATGACATCCCTCGCCAAAGCGGATTCTTCCCCCTCGGCTGTTTCCCACGTCACGCGCCATGTCTCACCCTCCCTGGCAACCCGCTTCACTCGTGACCCCAACTTGACTCTGCCTCCGAGTTCATTGACCTTGGCTGATAGCGGTTCACAAATACTCGTCCCGCCATCATCGGGCAAATAAGAAAACATCCACGCATCGCGGCGCAGCAACGTATAAAAACGCAGGAACGCAATAAAGCCTGAAATGGACACTTCATCCGGATGCGACGAAAGTCCATTGCGTGCCAACCCGAGGAACAAAGACTTGAGTGCCGGTGACCATTTCTTTGTCACATCACCGAGCGTGAGTCCCTCCATCGGTTGATTCTCCGCAAACGGATCGATGCCCACCGCCATAATTAATCCCGACCACACGTTGAACAACGACGCCCAGTCGCGCAGGTCGAGCATCCACAAAAATTTTCCGTGCAGGAACAATTGCAAATAATGCAGCGGCGGCGGGATGAACGAGCGCCGGATCGTTGACCCTACCGGAGCCATGCCCATGAACTTACCGTCTTTATAGATCCAGTTCTCCTCCTGCGCCGGGACGAAGACTGGGCGCAAATTATGCCGCGCCAGCATCGCCTGCAAGTTTCGATATTGAGACCAAATGCCATGCACGCCATGTTCGAGTCGAAATGAATATCCGCCGATCTGAATCGTTTCCCCGCCTGCCAACCTGCCCCCAATAAATTTTTCATCCGCTTCTAAAATTAACGGCTGCAGTCCACGCTCTGCCAAATGCAACGCCGCGCTAAGACCCGCGATACCTCCGCCGATGATAATGACGTCAGGTTTGCTCATTTAGAAAACCATTTAAACACGAAGTACACAACGATCACGAAGTAAGAGGGCATAAAGGCTTTTGCCTTTTTCCTTCCTTTGTGTACTTCGTGTCCTTTGTGTTTAATCCTTTTATCCCGGAGCATAAGCACTGACATCATTCCCACGTAATCTCTCAGTCAAATATTCAAACGGATGCGCCTGCATCAACGACGGTTCTGCATAGCATTGCTGAAAACAGGATACACATGCGGTTGGCACTTCGCCGTATTTCTCTGTTGCGGTGCGCCACGCTTCATCCCATGTTTGGACATCCAACAGATTCACCGCACGTCCGCCCTGCTCGCCGCCAGCCTTCTCCATCGGTCGGCAAGGATACGCCAGCCAGCCATCGGGCATGATACGCGGCACAAGCGTCGGATAACATTCATAAGGTGTTTGATCAATCAGCGTCTTGAAATAAGAAACACTCCCCAGGATCGGTGCGCCCTGCTTCTTGAGCTGAATAATTTTTTCAACAAAAGCACGATACTCCGGTGAGGTAACCAATTCATAACGCGG
>CAZMQE010000049.1:0-12695 GCA_964568115.1 uncultured Anaerolinea sp. | reverse complement strand
TAATTTTTTCAACAAAAGCACGATACTCCGGTGAGGTAACCAATTCATAACGCGGCAGATTATTCACCGATTGCGGCGAGAACGAAATTTGGGCGTTGTTCTCGACACAGAATGCCAACAGCTTATCCATGCCCGGCAACGTCTCAGGCGTGATAACCGCATTCAGGATCAATTTGAAATTGTGAGTCTTTTGCAGGGACGCGGCTTCACGCGCATTGGCAATCACCGTCTTCGCATACGCATCCGGCACACCGACCATACCCAACGCCTGCGGGTCGGTCGAGTCGAGGCTGATGATGAGGCGATCGATAAGCATCAGAAAAGGAACTGCTGGTCGAGTAGGGCGAATGTTCTTCTCGCCCGTATCGAGACCAAGTCGGGGCGAGGAGATTGCTTCGTCGCTAGCGCTCCTCGCAAAGACATCTAGCAGCGTCCCATTCGTGATGAGGCTGATCTCGCGGAAGTTCAGATCGTTCCGCGCGTAGTCCAGCAGCTCCAGGATCCGCGGAGCCATCAACGGCTCACCGCCGGTCAGCCACAAACGGTCAACGCCTGTGCGGATGACTTTCAATATTCGTTTGGCATTTTCGAACGTGGGGTTTTGTGTAACCTGATGATTACGCCGTGAGCCGAAATCTTCGCAATAGGCGCAGTTGAGGTTGCATTGCATCGTCACATAATACACAGCCAGCCGCGGCGCGAGGGTGAAGTCGCCGCGCGTCAACCTGAACAGGTTCTGCATATACGTGAACATGGTACGGATTATATAACACGATACCCGACATGTGTTTACAAGTCGGCGGCTGGGATAATCAGTAAAACCATTCACGCAGCCTATATGGGTAGAACAACATTCACAGGCAAACACTGTTCTTGTTTTGAACTAATTTCCAGAGAAAGATAAACATCACAGCCAGCATCAAACACATATGACCCTCGAAGAAACCACGTATTTGAACGCCGCTCGCTCGGGCGATCAGGAAGCCTTTGCGCAACTGGTCGAACCGTATCGCAAGCAACTGTTGGTACATTGCTATCGCATCCTTGGCTCGTTCGAAGATGCCGAAGACATGCTGCAGGAAACCCTCGTCCGCGTTTGGAAGCGACTCGACTCCTTTGAGGGACGTTCATCGCTGCGTGCGTGGTTATATAAGATCGCAACGAATGCATCCCTGGATGCGCTCGACAGCCGCCGGGTACGCGGACTGCCCAAAGAGTTATACGGACGCGGCAATCCGACTCAGCCGCTGCCTGCTCCCGTCCAAGCGAATTGGGTCGAACCCCTGCCCGACGAGTGGATCGATGGTCAGCCGGACATCTATCCCGAAGCACGCTATGAGGTCCGCGAGAGTATTACATTGGCGTTTGTTGCTGCATTGCAAAAACTGCCGGGACGTCAACGCGCTGTGATTCTGTTGTGTGACGTGATGGGCTGGAGTTCAAACGAAGCCGCTGAAATTTTAGATATGACAACTGCCGCAGTCAACAGTGCTCTGCAACGCGCCCGCGAAACGTTGAAGCACAGCGCACGCAAATCCACGCCGGTGCATTTGAATGAGAATTTATCCGCGTTACTGGCGCGTTATGTCGCCGCGTGGGAGACCGCGGATTCCGCAGCATTGATCGCCGTGCTGCGTGAAGATGTCGCGCTCACGATGCCGCCATTGCCGGTCTGGTTCGGCGGTCACGCTGACGTGAAAGCATTCCTCGATGGGTTCCTCTTTCAGAGCGCAGACCCATTCAAAGTCAAGTTGGAGGCGGTGCGCTTCAATGGCTCGCCTGCCTTTGCCACGTATCAAATGGATGAGTCTGGAGTCTATCGCGCCGCTGCGCTTCAAATCCTAACCATCGAAGACGGACTCATCTCTGAGATCAACGATTACCTGACCTTTGATGGTCAACTCTTCTCCAACTTGGGGCTACCTCTCGTGGTTTGACCGATGAATTTGACAGAGTCCTGCCGTCTTACTGTATGAAAAGACCAACTCTGTCAAACTCAAAAGGAGCAAACCATGAACGACTTAACTTTATACTTGCTGACCATTCGCGGCACGCTGGCACCTGCCACACTCGAAGCAGCGCGCAAAGTCCACAACCAGACCGCTGGCAACCCGGCGGGTGTCGCCGCCGCACAAGCCCTCGGTGACTTGAGCCATTTGGTGTTCGTCCCCATGGAACATGATGGACACGCCAAGACCAAAGGCGCGGGCGAATTCCTGATCATGGACCAATGGATCAGCATGGAAGGACTCAACACCTTCTTCGCCGATAAGCAGGTGCAAGAGGGCGGCGCCGCGATCTTCAGCGACCGCGACCCGGTGGTTTGGGCACCCGCGGAAGGCTTCACCAGCTTTCACACGCCCCCACCATTCGGAAAAAATGACCGCATCCTCGGTGTGGCACGCGGCACTGTAAAGTCTCTGGCTGAGGCGAAGCAACTGCATAACACCGCCATCGCCAAGACGGTCAACAAAGCCCGCAGACTCGGCATGCTTTCGCACGAAGCCTACTTCCGCATGGCAGCACCCGGCTCACCCGAAGCCCTCGAATACTTTCAAGTGGATACCTGGATGAGCGGCGAAGGCATGGGCGCTTACTACAGCGACGAAGATTTTCTGGCAAGCTTCAACCACTTCTTCACCGCTGAAGCCGTAGACTCGGTTTGGATCCACCCTAAGGGTGATTGGGTGGAGTGGTAATTAGATAAAAAACAAGAAGAGCGACCAATTAATTTATGGTCGCTCTTCTTGTGCAGCTCTAAAAAAATCCTGAATTACATAACCGCATAACGCAAATCCCATTAAAACAAATGGCATCTGCCACGCCATTGGGAATAGAAAAGTATGAATATAAGAAGTGGGTTTAAAGATAATATACCAGGATAATGGGGCAATAATGGAATACCATGTCGCGATGACAAGCGCCAATCCATTGTTTGGCATCTTCAGTCCCTTTTTGATCCTATATTTGACGATAAAAACAATTGTAAAAAATATGAAAATCACAACGAGCTGCCAATACTGAGCCTGCCACATTAACGCCTGCGTTTGAGTATTAAAGGCGTTAATGCCAAGATATTTCCCCAAAACAGTAAAGACATTGGCTCGCATACTCTCAGCAAGCAAGTCTTTGTAATTTTCCGGATTCCCGGCAGCACGCTTGTAAAATGTATTTAGTATATATTTGACAGCGCCCATGATGCCCCCACTATTTGCAGCAATTTGCATCGCCAACATAGCCATTCCAGACATGACAGCAGCCAATAAAACACTACCTAGCTTGAAGACACGTTCAACAAATACCTTCCAACCCCACCTATCATTTATTGCATAGAACACAAAAGGTACTGTGGTCATAATCAACACTGTCGTGATCATTTCAAAACCTGTAAACAAAACCTTCAGCAAAGTCGCGAGAAAAAGAACACCATACACTTGTTTTTTAGAATACTTATTTTTCTTTGCCACATTTCCTAATAAGAACACACTAGCTGCAAAAGGGAAATAAAATGCCCATAAACTCCAATAAGCATTTGAAGCTGGCAGTATCATCCATTCTGAAGAGGCGGAAAACACGAGCACGAGCAAGGCAGAAACCCAGCCAAACTCAACAGCCAAACAGGCAGCAAAGGCTGCGATCATCATCGCAGAGAGAATGGCTACGCTAAAGCGGGTGATTTCAACATTTTGGGCAGGCGTAAAATCTGTAAGCAGGTCAAAGATACTAACTACAAAGCCCTGAAAGCCCGGATGAGATTTATACGCTGAGTAGTTCTCAAATTTCTCACCCGTCAGATATATATCATACTGACGATCTACATTGAAATCCCACTTTCCATCTTTTAAATCTGCAAGCCCTAACAGTCCACCCGCAGAAAATACCCCATGCTGGCGCGATTGCGCCAACCTGGCAACAACAACCCGTTCATAGTTACGTTCCCAAAATCTGTAATATGAAGGCTCAACTACACTCCAATTATTATTGTAAAAACTCGACGTAAGACATATTACCCCAACAATAAAAAAGAGTATAAATTTTTGATATTTATTCTGCATAGACTAATTCCCTGATACTTCTTATCTTCATTTACAACAGCATTTGCATGCAGACTCGGCATTTTGCATAGGCCCTTACGAAATACATTATAGCTTCAACCACTTCTTGATTTGAATTGTGTGAAGTTTTACATTAATCTTGTTTCAAAATTATATCTCCCAAACCACCAATGATATACTTCCCGGCATGGACTCAGATTACAAATCACAAATCCGCGCAAAGCTTCTAGACCGCGCATCTTTGGTGCGTGCGGTGTTTAGCGGCGCACAAAAGGGATCGTCTTTGCCGTGGGACAAGGTCATTGTGCGGCCTGTGGAGCTCAAAGGTGAGATCCATTTGCAGTTTTCCTACTTCGATGAAAAAAAAGATATCACCAAGAATCATCTTGAAGATGCCGCATCAAAAGTGGATGAGTTGCTCGCGCTGCCCTTCCGTAATATTTTTGTTGAGAGCCACGCTGGTAACCTGCAGGTCAACATTTCCAAAAAGGGGAAAGCGCTGGTGAGCAAGCCCAAGTCTACAACTGCACCGGCACCCGATCTCGCACACGACCACCAAAAAAGCAGGTTGCTCTCCGCAGAGAATGCCGCGCCGTTCCTCAAAGCGGTGGGCATCATGACTCAGGATGGCAAGATCAAAGCGGATATGCAGCGCAAGTTCAAACAAATAAATGAATATCTGCGCCTAGTGGATGAGACCGATTCATTCCAAGCCCTGAGCGGACAGCCCATCCATGTCGTTGACTTTGGCTGCGGCAATGCCTACTTGACCTTTGCGATCTACTATTACCTGCGTGACATTCTCAAACTCGATGCCCACGTCACCGGCGTGGATATCAAAGCCGACCTGATCGAACGCCATCAGCAAAAGGCACAGTCCTTAGGTTGGGAGCAGTTGAAGTTTGAAGTTGGCCACATCGCGGACTATAAACCAGAGATCATCCCCAATGTGGTGTTCGCTTTGCACGCCTGTGACACCGCCACCGACGATGCTCTCGCACAAGGTATTCAATGGGGTAGTCAGTTGATCGTTTGTGCACCGTGTTGTCAGCATGAGCTACAGGAACAGATGTCGCATATTGAAATGCCAACTCCGTTGTTGCCGATTTTTAGTCATGGGATTTTGTTCGAGCGCATGGGCGATATTCTCACCGACACCTTCCGCGCCAACATCCTGCGCATCATGGGCTATCGCACCGATGTGACGCAATTCGTCCCCATTGAGCACACCGCCAAGAATCTCATGATCCGTTCCGTGAAAACTTCACCCGCCGGTAATGCACGCTGGGTGGAAGAATACAAAAACCTGAAATCGTTCTGGCAGGTCACGCCGTACCTGGAAAAGATATTGAGCGAGTCATATACCCAATATTTATGAAACCAAAGAAAGCTGTCAGTTAGCAAACGCCTACGGGGTCAGCGAGCAGGTTTATCTTGAGTCTGAGCGGGTAATCGTCGCAGAGTCAGTCCCATCCAAATGGCAAGTCCGATCATCAGCAAGAACGGCAAATGAAACGGCAGTACACTCCGTAATAGAAACTCAGAAATGAGCAATGCGGTTGGGGCACTCAATGCCAGTCCGCCCAAGATCCGTGCCTGGGATGGTAGCTGTTGACGCAAATACAGGTAGAACAAAAACACCGGGAACGCAAGCAGCAGGGCATCCTGCGGCAGCGCGTGCGGGCTGAACATTAATCCCAAGAGCAGACTAAACGCAAGCTTCAATGAAAATGCCGGAGACTGGGGTTCCCAAGTGCCGCGCCATAACCAGGCAACCACCAGGGCGCTGGCAGCCAATGCCAGTAGATTGGCACGATTGAT
Organism: uncultured Anaerolinea sp.; assembly: GCA_964568115.1. GTDB lineage: Bacteria > Chloroflexota > Anaerolineae > Anaerolineales > Villigracilaceae > Defluviilinea. The sequence goes on along the minus strand of CAZMQE010000049.1, from coordinate 6,819 downwards.
CGCAGTGAAATAGGTTTCACCAAACACCTGCACAAGTAAGCCTTTGAAATTAACCATGTTACGCACGGTAATACCGTATTGATCGAACATGGAGTTCATGGCTGCCAGTAATTTGATGTAATCGAACCAAAGCGTAGCGCCCAACATCAGGGAGGTGATCAGTATCAATGCGAGCATACCTGCAAAGGCTGCTAATAATGTTTTCCAGCGGCGACCAACCCACAGCAATAATCCGTAAAGCAGGGTGTGTTGGGGTTTCGCGGTCGTGAGAATTAACCACAGCGCGGCGGGAATAGCGCGCTGTAAGGTGATGGCGCGATACAACTCAACCCAACCCCATAACACAAATAAAGTAACATTGCCCAATAGTAATGAGTTGAACAATGGCGGAAAAGCACAAAAGAGCATGGCAAAGAACAAGATCTCGGTGCGCTCCCATTGGTGCTGACGGGCGATGGCAATCAGCGTATACAACAGGCGGACAACGATCGCCACTTGTATCAGCGCAAACAACCAATAGGCAGTTGTTAGTGAAAACCAGGAGAGCGGATAGAGCGCCAACGCCATATAAGGCGGATGGTTATAAGGCAATAAATTATCTGCAAAACGATTGCCGTGCAACAGGTCAAGTTGGTGTGTTGTCTGTATATCCAGGTTGTATAATTGCGCGCCTTGCCCGGCGCGGATAATATCCCAGGCGGTGTAATAGATCGTAAAATCTGCGCGCCACAATGCGTTGTTCTTTGCAGTAATCGCCCATAAGCCCATGTAACTGAAGATGATCCCCAGATGGATGGCGATCAACAAACGCCCACCCCAACCCAATGTGGAAATTAAGCCATCTCTTTTCATCATGCCTCTGGGAATCAAGCCGCAGTTATATTATTGATCGAGCAAATAGGTATCGAAAAATTCCACAACGCGCTGTTCATATTCCGCCGCGCGTTCTGTGTCAAATTCAACATGGCCCAGCTCAGGATCGAACCATAATTCCTTCGGTTCACCCGCCGCATCATACAATTTTTGACCGCTATCCGGCGAGATGACCACATCCTTGCCACCCTGCATGAGGAACACCGGGCGCGGACTGATCTTGGCGATCCATTGGGTGGCATCAATATCATCGGTCTTGAAGCCCGTCTCACGCTCTGCCCAAAAGACGATCAGCGGCGCGAATGGGAAGGCGGGCAGGTCGGTGAAATAGGTAACGCTGGTCGAAACCGTATCGTTCAACGAAGAGAAGGCGCTATTCGCCACCACCGCCTTGATATGTTCATTTTGCGAAGCATACTGGATCGCCAGCATCCCGCCATAGGAGTTGCCCAGAATGCCGATGCGGTTCATATCAATATTCGGGTGTATGAACAGATAGTGATACCACGCGTCCATGTCGTTGACTTCATTCATCCCAAACGTGATCAATTCCCCTTCACTATAATCATGTGCGCGGACAGTTGTCAGCAACACCCCATAGCCATGCTTGTACATCATCGCGGCTTCGTTCAACAACTCCTTGCGCGTGGATTTATAACCATGCTGCATGATGATGACTGCGCCATTTTTGGAAGGCACGTACCAGCCCACTAATTTCACCCCGTCAGAGGAAGTGATCGTCACGTCTTCATAAGGCAGGTTGTATGTCGCTGGTGTTTCTTCTGGCAGATTTCGTGTGGCTTGCGGCGCAGTGATCAATTTGTGCGCTTCGCTTTTTGTGACATTCAAGACCCCGACGAAAGCGAGCAATAAAAGCGCAACTACTATGTTGAAGATAAGCCTGGTTTTTCGTTTCATAAAAATCCTTTCTGGAATGCAGGAGCAAGCTCCTGCATCGGACAGCTTGCTGTCCGACTCCAGAGTCATCAATCCGTTGCGGCTTCCACGATCTCAGTCTCAGGTTTATGTGCCTGCACCTTTAACAACTTGAACGCCCATTGCACAGCGGGACCGATCAACAACGCAAAGATCACCGTCCCCACACCAAGCGGACCACCCAAGAACCAGCCGATCGCGACCACTGTCACTTCGATGATCGCGCGCCCAAGGCGAATGCTTAATCCTGTTGTGCGGTGGAACGCCAGCATCAAACTGTCACGCGGACCTGCGCCCGCATCCACGCCGATGTAGATTGCGCTAGCAAAGCCCATCATGAGGATCGCGCCAAACAACATCGCGCTTTGCAACAGTAAACGATCTTCAATGGATGGAATGTAAGCGAGGAACATATCCTCCCACAACCCAATGAACGCAATATTCGCCAGCGTGCCCCAACCGATCTTCTCACGCAGCGTGAGCGAGCCCAGCAAAACAACCAACCCAACCATGATACTAATTCTGCCGGGGCGGATATTTGTCAGCTGCGATAAAGCTACTTCGAGAACAGCCCAGGGCGTCGTCCCGATATTGGAGCGGATCATCAGTGCAATTGAAAGCCCGAAGAGCGCGAATCCAATTTGGATCACGATAAAGTCGCGCGGAAAAGTTTTCCAGATCACAGGTTTAAACATTCAGTCTCCTTTAATAAGCCCCGATAATATCACCTATGATAAACTCACGCTATGCCACAAATTTTAGAAACCCACAAAGATAATTTTACGATCAGCACCGACCCCGCCCGGCTTGATATGGATGCCGTGTGTGATTTTCTCACGCGCGCCTACTGGGCATTGGGACGTCCGCGCGAACGCACTGAGCGTGCACTTGCCAACTCACTCGTCTTCGGTTTGTATGCTGGCGAAAAGCAGATCGGTCTTGCGCGCGTTGTCAGCGATTACGCGGTCTTCGCGTATCTCTGCGATGTTTTCATTCACGAAGATTATCGCACGCATGGTCTCGGCAAGTGGCTCATTGAAACCGTAATGAGTCACCCCGACCTGCAAGGTCTCCGCCGTTGGACTCTCGCCACGCGCGATGCGCACGGCTTATATCGTCAATTCGGTTGGGATACCATGCAGAACCCCGAGAAGTGGATGGAGATCCTGCGTCCCTTCCCCGGCGAAGGACAAAACTCATGAATGTGATCCTCAATGCTGGACGTGAAAAAAGTTTATTGCGTCGCCATCCGTGGATCTTCTCTGGCGGCATTCGTAGTGCTGACAACAACATCGCCTCAGGCTCGACCGTGGACCTGCTCTCGTCCGATAAGCAGTTTCTCGCCCGTGCCTCCTACTCACCTACCTCACAGATCCGCGCACGTGTGTGGACATTTGAAGATGAAGTCGTTGATAAGGAATTTTTCCGCAAGCGAATCCGAAAAGCGATCGATACTCGCTACTCGTTATTCGATTCTTCATCCACAGATTCTCTGCGCTTGATTTACGCTGAATCCGATAACCTTCCGGGTTTGATCGTTGATCGCTATGGCGATGTCCTTGTCATGCAATGTCTCACCGCTGGTGCAGAATATTGGAAAGAGACTTTCGCTGATCTTCTCCTCGAAGAAACCGGGCTCTCCACGGTCTACGAACGCTCTGATGCAGATGTGCGTGAACTCGAAGGGCTTGAACCCAAAGTTGGTTTATTGCGCGGCACACTTTCCAATTTCAAATTCCCAATTATCGAGAACAATCTAAGATACATGATCGATTTCCAAAGCGGACACAAAACCGGCTTCTACCTCGACCAGCGCATCAATCGACTGCGTGTACGCGAGTTAGCAAAAAACAAAGATGTGTTGGATTGTTTTTCTTACACCGGCGGATTCACCCTCAACGCTTTGGCGGGCGGGGCAAAGTCTGTTTTATCGGTAGACTCATCCGCAGACGCACTGGAACTATGCAAAGAGAACGTCTTAGTTAACAATCTCCCCGCAGAGAAGCACATAGTGCTCGAAGGTGATGTTTTTCAATTGTTACGCAAATTCCGCGATGAAGCTCGTTCGTTCGATATGATCATTCTCGACCCACCGAAGTTCGCACCCACTGCCGCGCATGCCGAAAAAGCCACGCGCGCATATAAAGACATCAATCTGCTTGCGTTCAAACTCCTGCGTCCAGGCGGGATGCTGGTCACATTCTCGTGTTCAGGTGGAATCGATGCAGGCTTGTTCCAAAAGATCGTCGCCGGAGCCGCATTAGATGCGGGTGTTGACGCGCAGATCGTCGAGCAATTGTCACAAGGCGCAGATCATCCCATCTCTTTGCATTTTCCCGAAGGAGCCTATCTCAAAGGTCTGGTCTGTTTGAAGAAGTAAGGTGTTATTATGTTATTGTGGGCGGGCGAAACAATCTCAAAACTTCAAGCAAGCTTTCTCTTACCGGTTACCTGAGATTGCTTCGGGCTTCGCCCTTGCAACGACATCTGAAAAGGAGAAGCGATGAAACATTATAAGTATTTAATCATCGGGGGCGGATTGACGGGGGACGCTGCCACACGCGGCATTCGCGAGTTGGATACAGAGGGTTCGATCGGGTTGATCAGTATGGAGACGGCGCCGCCTTACATGCGCCCGAATCTGTCCAAGGGTTTATGGAAGGGACGACCCATCGAAAAGATCTGGCGCAAAACGGAAGAACGGGGTGAATTAAATCTGGGTCGCAAGGTGACACAGCTCGACCCACAGAAAAAAATTGTACAAGATGATCAAGGGGCTGAATACTCGTATGACAAGTTGCTGTTTGCCACAGGCGGCTCACCGATCCATTTGCCGTTTGGCGCGGGCGACATCATTTATTTCCGCAACTTTGAAGATTATCAACACCTGCGCGCCATGGCAGATGTGAAGGAACATTTCGTGGTAATCGGCGGCAGCTTTATCGGCTCGGAGATCACCGCGGCACTGACGATGGTCGGTAAGAAAGTGACGCTGGTTTTTCCCGGTGATGCAATTAGTGGGAATATTTTCCCCAGTGATCTCGCACATTTCCTGAACGATTATTACCGCGAAAAAGGTGTCGAGATCATCGCGAATGATTCAGTTGCCAGCGTGACAAAGGAAGGCGAGCGCCTCATTGTCCGCACGGGCAGCGGGCGCGCCATCGAAACCGATGGGGTCGTGGCTGGAGTTGGAATCCGTCCGAACATCGAGCTCGCAGAAGCGGTTGGACTCAAACTCGAAAATGGCATCGTCGTGAATGACAAACTTGAAACATTGCTACCCGATATTTATGCAGCGGGTGATGCGGCGAACTTTTATCATGCGGCGCTTGAGAAGCGGACGCGCGTGGAACATGAAGATAACGCGGTCGCGATGGGAAAACTCGCAGGCCGCAATATGGCTGGCGCAAGTGACACTTACACTCACGTGCCGATGTTCTATTCAGATTTATTTGAATTGGGTTATGAAGCCGTTGGTGAAATGAGCAGTAAGATGGAAACGGTCTCAGACTGGCAGGAGGCGCCGTTCAAGAAAGGCGTGGTCTATTATCTGGAAGATGGGCGCGTGCGTGGAGTTCTTTTATGGAATGTCTGGAAGCAGGTAGACAATGCGCGCGCGTTGATGCTGGAGGATGGTCCGTTCGAGGCGGAGGATTTGGTAGGGAGGATTACAGGAGAATAACACCGTAGGGGCACGATATATCGTGCCCCTACGCATATTTCACGCCAATCGTTGTGGATACGCGACACCTGTGACATCGTCATGGAGTCTCACCACATCGGTCACGTAATGACTCGTTCCCACTTGCTCAACCAATTTACACACGCTAAAACTGCGACTCATACTCTCGTATTCTGATATCCAACGCTGAAACTCACTATCCTCCCCTTCACGCGGATATTTGACCTTATAGCCTTTGAGCTTCATGCGTGAAGGCTTGGGCGTTAAACGTGCGCGATAACAACCCTGCTTGATGCACAACAGCGTATACAGCGGATCGCAATTGAACTCGTCCATCATCTTTTTGGTGGCACCATCACGCGGATCGAATTCCCTGCCCAATACGATCACTCTTGCACCTTGATAGGTTTCATAGATGCGGAAACTGAGGCTTTGATATTTCGTGGTTGCCAGAGTCTTGACCATGTCAAAGATCTGCTCTTTGGGTGAACGAGTATCTTTCTTCTTGAACAATCCACCCAACCCGCCAGCGACCTTGGGTTTATCAATATCCAGGATCATCAACCTCTCAACGTTCAAGACCCTAGCGCCGTAGCGATTGCGTGTGATGACGGAATGCTCGTCAATGGTTTGCAGTAACTCTTCACGAATCTCTGATTCATAATCTTCAAAGAGATGTTTCTCCCCCGCAATCTTGCGTTGAATCTTCTGCGCCTTCTCCTTCGCTTTCCCCCGCGCATCCTCCACCGAGACATTCGACCCGCCATAGCAGGTGACTTCCTGTGTTTGCCCTTCAATGAGGATATTTTGTTTTTCAACGGTCCAGTATTTGTAGATTTTCATCGTACGATTCTCCTAAAACAACATAGGGACACGCTACAGCATGTCCCTACGCTTCAATTACATTAGCAATGTTCTCTGAGCACCGGAGTATCTCTTATTTCAATCATCCCCCAGGGATGCGATCGCGCGTAAGAGACCAAATACCATCACGCCGAGCTTCATCCCTTCACTGGGGGTGATGGCGGTTCCGGCTTCTTCGCTTTCTGCGCGGCGGTTGAGCAACATCGCCGCGATCAAGCCTGTCACTGCGCCGATGATGGCGCCAAATAATAGAGTTCTGCTTTTATTCATGGTTTATTTCATCCTTTCAAAGAATGCAATGATGCTTGCCAGGATCCCATTGAGTTCCAACACGGGCTTCACGATGGCTTCGGTGGCGCGTTTGATATAACCCTGTGCCAAGTAGACATAGTCCTGCGCCATGCCAGTATAGGTCGGTGTGATGTTGAGCAGTTTCTGCATCAGGTAAACGAGTCCACCTA
>CAZMQE010000048.1:0-16576 GCA_964568115.1 uncultured Anaerolinea sp. | reverse complement strand
TACCACCACCAAGGTACTTATTAGAAATGCCCGAGATCAAGATATCCCTGCCGTTGCAGAGATCGATGCGGAAGCTTTTGCTGCTACCGGGACCGTAGAAACACCAGAAACCTTTCAACTCCGGCTAAAAACCTTCCCTGACGGTTTTCTGATTCTGATCGCAGAGAATGAGATCGCGGCATATGGCTGTTCAGAAAAATGGTTGACTGAGCGCGAGCAGGGTTTGGACGAGAATCCCGCAACAACTCATCACATTGACGGTAAAATATTATGCATTACTGCCATGGCGGTCAAATCCAATTTTCGAGGGCGCGGCTATGGCTTATTGATGCTGGATAAGTTGATCGAGATGGCTCGCCGTGAAAATTGTAGTCAAATTATTGCAGAGACGACCCATGCGCAAGGCTTATTCCTCAAACGAGGCTTTAAGAAGACGCAAACGCGTACAGAACGTGGAGTTTCATTAGATGTGATGTCACTGACTCAAGAACTTCATGGCAAGAAATAATGATGTGAGCCCGTTAGGGTAAACCTGTCTGATTTGAGAATATCGAAAAAACAGCAGAATGACACACGCTCGACCCACCCACTTCCTACTCGCTGCCGATATTGACGGTACACTACTCGGGGATGAAACCGGCGAAGCCTTACTGCATCAATTCGTTGCCCAACATGCTGAGCACTTCACATTGGCATACATCACCGGGCGGCATCTAGCATCGGTGCTCGAGTTGATCGCAGAACACCGCTTGCCGCATCCGAGTTTCATTTGCAGTGAAGTCGGCACCGAGATCCTTGACTTGAGAAACTCGGCAAATCTCATCGGGCAGGCATATGCAGCTCAAGTTCCATCCAGTTGGAATCTGGAGGAGATCTACCAACGCGGGCTCGGAGATGGGATTCGTCCACAGGAATTTGATTCCGGTCAACCGCGCTATCAAGCTGGCTTTTACTGGGATGCTCGTCCTGAGTCCTTGCATGCGTTTCACGAACGTCTTTCAGCGCTAGACCAGCTATACATCCAAGCCAGTTACAACATGTATATTGACGTACTGCCCAGCACCGTGGGCAAAGGCAACGCGGTCCGCTTTTTGCAAAACCAACTGGGACTGCAGCCCGACCAGGTAGTCGTTGCCGGAGATTCAGGTAACGACCGTCAAATGTTCGAGACTGAATATAAAGGTATAGTGCCTGTTAACGCGCTTGAGGAACTCAAGGCATTGGCATGCCAGCCCTGGCATTATCAAAGTCCGCTTCCGGCGGCGCGCGGCGTATTGGATGGACTACGGCATTTTGGTTTTTCAAAGGATTTAACATAAACCATACATCCAGCAGAAATATTTCGTCTGGATATTCACCTTTCGCATTTGCACTGCCTCTAAGAAGAGTTGAAAATCGTTAGGCACAGGTCATATGCTGGCTTGGATTTAAGATAAAATCTACCACGCTCAACCGAGCGTTATTATGGATTTTATATCGCTGAGATTTCTTTTCATCTTCATGCCGATTTTCTTTGTGTTGTATTGGCTGATACCGCACACCGGTGTCCGCAATGCGCTTCTACTCGCGGCAAGCGCTGTTTTCCTGGCGGCTGGCAAGCTGATCTACTTCTTTCTGATACTGATTATGATCGGCTGCAATTACCTGCTCGGGCAACAAACCCATAACTCCATCAATACCAACAAACCAGCCGCAGTGTGGGTTTGGTTAGGCGTTATTTTCAATCTCACCGTCTTGCTATCGTTCAAATTTCTTAACACGTATTCCACGCTGCTCCTGCCATATCTGCCGCCAGGCGCAATTCCGCTACTCGATCATGTGCCCTATCCTCTGGGTTTGTCGTATCTGAGTTTTCAATTCATTTCCTATCTGCTGGACATTTTCCTCAAAAAACAATCAGCGGAAAAGAACATCTTGCGTTTTTCCCTGTACATTCTATTTTTTCCAAAGATCATTGTCGGACCCATCACGCGCTACAACGAGATAAATGACCAAATAACTCAGCGCGTCATCAACGTGGATAACATCGCAGCTGGCTTACGGCGCTTTATTATTGGTCTGGCAAAAAAAGTTTTGATCGCCGATCAACTCGGGCGGGTTGTGAACCCCGCCTTCGGCTTATCTTCGCCTGAATTCACAACCAGTACAGCCTGGTTTGTTTTACTGGCGTTTGCCCTGCAACTGTATTTTGATTTTTCCGGTTATATCGATATGGCGCTCGGTCTGGCGCAGTGCCTTGGTTTTACCATGCCTGAGAATTTCAATAATCCCTACAGCGCCAAAAGCATCAGCGATTTTTGGCGGCGCTGGCACATCACCTTATCAAGCTGGTTCCGCGAGTACGTGTTCTTTCCGCTCGAAAGACGCCGCCTGAAATTCGCCGGGCAGCAGATCAATACGCTGATCGTCTTCCTGCTAACTGGTCTCTGGCACGGCTTGACGTTGCCGTTCATGATTTGGGGATTGATCCACGGCGGGGCAGTCGCACTGGAAGCTTCAGGGTTTGGACGTACACTCAAAACGCTTCCAACCTACCTTCAACATGGCTACGCATTAACGGTCATTCTCTTTGGCTGGATATTTTTCCGCTCACCTTCACTCCCTTATGCCCTCTCGTTCTTAAAGCGTTTATTTGGCTTGGGCGACGTCATACAACCAGTCCCATTTTCACTTAGCCAGCCATTGCCTTTTATTGAACCATCTGTGATCATCGCGTTCTGTGTTGGTTTGGTTTTCATATTTCCGATCGCCCCCGCCATACAGCACAAATACATACAAGCCCGGGAAACATCACAGATCATTCGCTTTGTGGATTACAGTTTGAACACTGTGTTTTTATTCGCCCTGTTCTTCGCCTGCATTCTTGTGTTAGTCGGCGCCGCGTACAAGCCGGGAATTTATGGGGGCTTTTAAATGCTGAGCAGCATTCGCAGATCAAACCCCGGATCCATCCTATTTATTATCCTTTACATGGGCACACTTCTGGCAACCTGCTTTGCCTGGCAAAAATCTCACTTCACCGATATTGGTTTCCCCAATCGCGGATTGATCGCTGGAAAATACTTAAGCATCCGGCGGGAAATATTCAGGGAGCGTGTGTTCGATAAAACCCTGATCGGTAAAGAACGCTGGCTGATCTATACAGACGAAGGCAGTATCGACGATTATCAACACATCAACGCCTTCTCTCCGGCTGATCTACAGAGGCTGCAACAAGACCTGGATACGCTGAATGAAGCTCTTAGCCAAAAAGGAATTAAGTTCCTGGTGGTGATCCCACCAAACAAGAACACCATTTATCCCGAATACGTGCCAGATGAAATTCCCGTTGTCGCTGCGCCCTCACGCTATGACCAGCTCGTGGAGCATATGCAACAGCATGGTAAGACCCAAATCCTGGATCTGCGCCCCGCTCTATTGGAGGCTCGCAAAACACGTGTAGTCTATCTTTCAAAGGACACACATTGGAACGACCACGGTGCTTTCGTCGGCTATCAACAGATCCTTCTGGCACTAAAGAGTGACTTCCCAATCCTGGAACCGCACCCCCTTTCTGATTTTGAACAGACGACTCGAGCAGGCGTTGTGCTTGACCTTGCCCAAATCATCGCAGCTCCCGATCTGGTCACCGATGATATTGTGTTGTCGCCGTTGTACGCCAGTAACACGACCTATGTACAAACAAAGTATGGCTACCGCCGCTTAACGATCTCAACCAATCCAAACACCAGCCTACCCAAGGCAGTTATCTATCACGATTCCTTTTTTAATCGTTTGATTCCCTTATTAGGTGACAACTTTCAAAAAGCGGTATTTATCCCCTCAAATTCCCCGCCTGAGATCTGGAATTTTTCATGGGTCGATAGCGAAAAACCCGATATTGTTATATTAGAATTCACCGAGAGGTATATAGATCAAATCCCTATATATACCAATCTACCCCAGTCAGCCCCCTATTGAACAGCCCATTCTGGATGGACTGTTAGCCGCGAGTTGAAATGTCAAAGATGAGCAGATTATCAAAAGTAGGGCTTGTGATCGGTGGATATATACTGGCGTGCCTCATTGCCAGCGGCGTTGTTTATGTCAATGGTTTATTCACACAAAATGCAGCGACACAAGCCTCGTCGGGAATGTATGCCTTTGGCGACTTGATCCTTTTTATTAGTGTATGCGGCTTTTTTGCACTTACCCCAACAGGCTTGGCGATCTATTTTGTGGTCAGAAAATTTCTAGCGCGCTAGCCTTACAACTATGGCTAAACTTGCTGCGCCAGTTACACATGCTAAAAGGAGCAGGCTCTTGCGTTTTATCAATCGTATCCTGTCTATTCTGTTTGTGACTGCGCTTGCAGCATGCGCAAACAACATCCCACCTGCAACGCCTACGCCAACCACAACAGTCTCAGCGACACAAACGCCGCTCGCTCAGCCGACAGCTGTCCCTGCGACCGAAGCGCTGCCACGGCTAGAGGTGAGTCAGAGTCCCGTGGAGGTCATCACGAACTCCGCAGCGACCGGCGATGGCGGCAACATCTGGGGCGGACATCAAACACGCATCGTCCACACGCAGGCAGGCATCTTCGCCGCCTACACCGAGGCTGGCGTTGATTACTACAACAAGGAATGGCGTCTCGCGCAGCGGGTTTCAGAAAATAATTGGGTGGTGCTCGCGCAAGGCATCGCGGGGCGCGAGCCGGTTAACCTATTGGCGGCGCCGGATGGCACACTGTATATCGTGGCGTGGTCCCAGGGCGTTGGCACACTCTGGTCTGGCAAACCCGCCACCGAAACGTTGACGATGACCAGTGAGCTCATCCCAGCCATGCCTGAAGGCAACTGGCCCTATGGTTCAGCAGGTATCAACGCCAATGGTGATCTGTGCGTTCTTGCCAGCAATGGCGGCGAGGGACCCGGCGGAGAATTTTATTGGTCATGCCGTGTGCAAGCCACAGGCGAATGGATCAGCCAAACCAGCGCGCTGGATTATCGCTATTGCTACACCTACGTGTTCCCTCAAGCCAATAACCAGCTGACACTCGTCTCGACGCGTGACGTGCGCTGGTCTGCGCTCGGGTACACTCAGCCCGCTGACGCCTTTGACTATGTCTTCAATGCCTTTGGGGTTTGGCGAACTGCCGACTTGCAAGCCCAACCACTCGAACGGATTTCCTTCATCGAAGAAGTTCCCACGGCTGAATATCCCAATGCCTTCCTCAATGCCCAAATGGATGCGTATGTCGATTCAAAGGGACGCACGCACATTTTGTATTGGCAACAAGGCGCTTCCACGAATGGCGCTTCACAAACCCGGCATCGCATTGTATCTACTACTGGTGAAACAATTTTCGATGAACCGCTCCCTGAAGCGGCTGGCTATTACAATCGTATCTTTCAAGATGGACACGAACGCTTTTATATTCTAGGCTCTTCAGGTGTGCTTTATCCCTTGGACGAGAACGGCGAACAACCTGGCGAACCGATCCGCATAGACCTGGGTGGGTACGAAGTGGAATATTCCGGTTATGGTTTATCTGTTCCGCGCACCGGCACACCTCTCAGCGACACCATGGAAGTCGTGTTTCCTTCAGGAGATGAAAGGCTGTGGCTATATTTCCAATTGCGCTTTGACGACAAGTAGGCAAAGAACCAATTTTGGACGCTGAAAAACGCTGATTTTCGCAGATTCAAATCTGCGTTTTCTGCGTGCATCAGCGTCCCGATTTAATTTCCGATAAAGTCTAATCCGTCACTTCAAAAGCAGAGTGTTGCCTTTTATTCCAAGGGGTGTAAAATATGCCGACCCTATGACCGCAACCTCTGCCCCCACCAAACAACCCAATTTCAACTGGCGCACGCTGATCATCCTCACCATTTACAGCGCCTATTTCTACGCCTTCATGGAATGGCTATTCTTCGTCACCAAGCCATCCTCGCTTTCCATCCTCACACTCGCGGAAAAATTAAAAGTTTTCGCTATCACCGGCGGTATTGTCGCGCTGGCTCTACTGACTCTCCTGCTGGCACTCTCGTTGCCGGCTTTACTTGTTACTCACCCAATCTGGCGTCCGCGCTTGCGCACCCTCAGTCTGCTCGCCCCCGCGCTTATGCTCGCTGTCACCACCCTCATTCTGCTCGATAACTTCACCTACACCGTTTTTAAATTCGGCATCATCTCTTCTGAAAGTTGGGGAAAAGCGCCCTACGCCATCGGCTTCATCATCTTCGTTTGGTGGATGACGCACCTCCTTCGACGCCGCATTCAAAAGCGTCGGGCGCCCGCCTCTTTCTTCAGCGCAGGCTTGCTCATGGCTTCAATCGCCTTTATCTTATCGGCAGCCTTTTCGCTCAAATCCAACCTGGGTGGACCTGGCAACGTCTCGCTCGCCCCCTCCGCCGAACGCCCCAACATTATCATCCTCGGCGGCGATGGGCTCAGCGCAAATTATCTCTCAGTGTATGGCTACAATCACGACACCACACCCTTTCTCAAAGAAATGGCAAAGACTTCGCTGGTGGCTGAAAATGCCTTCCCCAACGCTTCCAGCACCACCGCCTCTACCACCACCATGCTGACCGGCAGAGAGCCGATCACCGTCAAAGTCTATCGGTATCCTGATGTTCTCGATGGCAATGCCTCGTTTGAACATCTACCTGGTATCCTGAAGCGCGAGGGTTATACCACCGTCGAAGTCGGCACGCCTTTTTATGTAGACGCCCAAAAACTCAACCTGCTCGACGGCTTCGATATTGTCAATAACCAATCTCTGAACCAACCGATGCGGGTTGCCCTTCAAAACACGTTAGGCAACTCACCATCCACATATTTCATTTGGACGATCAAAGAAAGAGTCAGCGAACGTTTACTGCACATCTTCTACGTAAGGGACATGAAAAACCCGTTGAAAGAAGTCAACAACCCCGAAGCCAAAGTCACCGATGTCCAACGCGTAGACCAGATCCTCACCGCCATTGACAACGCCCAAGCCGATCGTCCCGTCTACGTGTTCGCGCACCTGATGGACACCCATGGTCCGCATTTTTCTTCGGAAAAGCAGGTCTTCTCCACCGGGTCAACAGATGAGGAGTGGGATAAGGCTCGCTACGAAGATGCAATTCTCAGCTTCGATGGAAGCGTGGAAAAGATCTACAAACATCTCGAAGCGCACGGTCAACTCGATAACACCATCCTGGTCATCTACACTGATCATGGTTTCAAATACACCACCTGGAACCGCATCCCGATCATCCTGCATTTTCCGAAGGCTGCGCATGCGGGCACACGCAAAAGTAATCTCCAGGTCATTGATGTCCCCGCCACACTGCTGGATTATCTTGGCATTCCGCAACCTGAGTGGATGACCGGCACATCCTTTCTAACCGAAGAACCGCCGGTTGACCGTCAGATCATCAGCATCACCGCTGGTTCGCCCAGCAAGATCAATCCGCCTTTTTATCAGATCAAACTTGTGCAGGTATTGGTCTGCCAAAAATGGTATATGCTGAACGTGCAGGAAAATAAATATGAGACCGGGACTGTCAACGGGTACACATCCAAATGCAGTCAGGATCTTCTGCCGCCTGAAGATGAGATCCACCAAAAGATTTTGGATTATCTTGAAAAATACGGATATGACATCAGCTCACTTCAATAATTGCTGCGGCAGGAAATAAGTTAACCAGATCATAATGCCCCATTAATCAATCGTTAAAACCAACTACATACAATATCATCACACAATCTATATAGAGGTGATGATGGACAAACAACGTGTACTTTTTCTATGCACAGGCAACTCGGCGCGCAGTCAGATCGCCGAGGCATTTCTGCGTAAATATGGCAGTGATCGTTTTGAAGCTCACAGCGCAGGCTTGGAACCCAAGGGCTTGAATCCTTTCACGGTCAAAGTGATGCAGGAGATCGGGATCGATGTTTCCGGGCAAACCTCCAAAGGCGTGGATACCTATCTCGGCAAAACACTCTTTCAATATCTGGTTACAGTCTGTGATGATGCTGACAAGAATTGCCCGACTGTGTGGCCCGGGGTCGGCAACCGCATGCACTGGTCATTTCAAGACCCCGCCACAGCCGAGGGCACGGAAGAAGAAAAACTGGCAAAGTTCCGCGAAGTGCGGGATTTAATCGAAGTAAAGATCAAAGAGTGGCTGGCAGAACAATCGGGATAAACATCATGGGTATTTTATGACGCCGGTCTTTGACCCGCGTCTTTCTTTATCCTATACTATATTCAGAAACTTGAATATAGGTGAATTATGGATTCCTACGAAGCTCAAAGCAATCTACTGAAGACTCTTGCCCATCCATCTCGGCTGGCAATCCTGGATATTCTACGGACTGGCGAACAATGCGTCTGTCACATGGAAGCCACCCTCGGCTTGCGGCAGGCATATATCTCCCAGCAATTGATGCTTTTGAAAGAGGCTGGGCTCGTCGAATCCCGGCGCGATGGTTTGAACTTGTATTATCGCGTTATGAAACCCGAGATTTTCGATCTTCTGGATATGCTGAGTACTGTCACTGGCATTGTTCCGAAACTCCCCAAACATAAACATGCGAATACGGATTGTCCCTGCCCCAAATGCTCTGACTTACGCCCTGGCTTGATCCAAATAACCACAAAGGCAAATTATGCTCGCACAAAAACTACATCTGCACGATAAAAATACCCTGGCATGGTTGGCAGTATTATGCGCAACTCTGCTCTGGCTCGCGCTGTATAACATTGTCCAACCGTTTGCAAACTGGCTCGCTTACGGTCTGCTTGGATTCTCAAATGATTCCCGTTTGGGCGAATCACTGGCTTTCTTCTTCTACGATGTTCCCAAGATCATCCTGCTGCTCAGCGGCATGATCTTTCTCATCACCACCTTGCGCTCCTTCTTCAGCCCCGAGCAGACACGTGCCTGGCTGGGCGGCAAACGCGAGGGACTCGGCAACCTGCTCGCCGCATCTCTGGGAGTCGTGACACCGTTCTGCTCTTGTTCCGCTGTGCCCCTCTTTATCGGATTTGTGGAATCAGGTATTCCCCTGGGCGTGACATTTTCCTTCCTCATCGCCGCACCCATGATCAACGAAGTTGCATTGGTTATGTTGTTTGGCTTGTTCGGTTGGAAAGTAGCGGGCTTATATATGCTTAGTGGCATCATCATCGCCATCATAGCCGGTATCGTGATCGGGCGTATGAAACTTGAAAATCAAGTGGAGGATTTCGTCTGGCAGATCAAAGCCAATCAGGCACAAGGTATTACATACAAACCCACATGGGCAGAGCGTTTTAGCAATGCCTGGCAAAGCACAAAAGAAATTGTTGGCAAAGTCTGGTTGTACGTCATTGTTGGAATAGCCGTAGGCGCAGGGATTCACGGCTATGTGCCTGAAAGCGCGCTGGTGGATATCATGGGCAAGAATGCGTGGTGGTCTGTCCCAGCCGCGGTTGTTCTCGGTGTGCCGTTGTATTCCAATGCAGCGGGTATTATGCCCATTGCAGGCGCACTGATCGAAAAAGGCGCCGCACTTGGGACCGTGCTGGCTTTTATGATGGCGGTGGTTGGTTTGAGCCTGCCTGAAACCATTATCCTGCGTCGCGTGCTAAAGCCAAAGCTCATTGCCATTTTCGTTGCTACCCTGACAACCGGCATCATTATCACAGGCTACCTGTTCAATATCATTTTGTAGGGATGGCTTAGGTCGTCGCTACGCAAGGAGACATACAATGCTTAACATCAAAGTATTAGGTTCGGGTTGCGCCAATTGCAAGCGGGTGGAACAGATCGTTCGCAAAATCATCACCGATATGGGCATCGAAGCCGAGGTCGTCAAAGTTACAGAGTATGCCGATATCATGGCATACAATGTCATGTCAACACCGGGGTTGGTCATCAACGAAAAGATCGTTTCAACGGGACGCATCCCTGCACCGGCTGAAGTAACCACCTGGCTGACCAACGCACTTGAAACCGCCTAGAGGCAACATGACTACTACCAGTATCACCAAACGGCTGTCCTTTCTTGACCGCTATCTCACGCTATGGATCTTTCTCGCGATGGCAATCGGCGTCGCCTTGGGATTTCTCTTCCCGAGCGCAGTAAAAAACTTCAACACCTCTTTTTCCATTGGCACGACGAACATCCCCATCGCCATTGGTCTCATTCTGATGATGTATCCGCCGCTCGCAAAAGTAAAATACGACGAGCTTGGCGATGTCTTCCGCAACTGGAAAGTACTCGGTCTTTCCCTCCTGCAAAACTGGGTCATTGGACCCATTCTTATGTTCGCGCTGGCAATTATCTTTCTGCGCGGGTATCCCGAATACATGGCGGGACTGATCCTGATCGGCTTGGCACGTTGCATTGCAATGGTCATCGTGTGGAATGAACTCGCCAAAGGCGATACCGAATACGCAGCCGGCTTGGTGGCGTTCAACAGTGTATTTCAAGTATTGTTCTATAGTGTCTATGCCTATATCTTCATCACGGTGTTACCAACATGGTTCGGCATGCAGGGCGCAATTGTCAACATCACCATCGGCGAAATTGCAAAGAGCGTTTTCATCTACCTTGGCATTCCCTTCCTCGCTGGTTTCTTCACGCGCCTGATCTTGATCAGAGTCAAAAGCAAGGAATGGTATCACCGTCGCTTCATTCCAAAGATCAGCCCAATGACCTTGATCGCTTTGTTATTCACGATTATCGTAATGTTTAGCCTCAAAGGTGAATACATCGTCCAACTGCCCATGGATGTGTTGCGCATCGCTGTGCCCCTGCTGATCTATTTCGTGGTCATGTTCCTGGTCAGTTTCCTCATGGGCAAAGCCGTAGGCGCGGACTATTCCAAAACAGCCACGCTATCCTTCACTGCCGCCAGCAACAATTTTGAACTTGCCATCGCGGTGGCAGTTGCCGTGTTCGGTATTTCATCAGGTCAAGCCTTCGCGGCGGTCATTGGTCCACTGGTGGAAGTGCCCGTCATGATCGGGTTGGTCAACGTGGCGTTCTGGCTCCAACGCAGACTCTACCCAGCCTAACCAACCATCACACGCAAACACAGCGGATGAACATTTCTCATCCGCTATGTTTAATTCAAGTTGCCGCCTGTGTATAATAACAGCATGCCCAGCGTCTATTTCAGCCTCTTTGAACTCATTATCTATATCCAACTTGCGTTCTGCCTCCACCACGCATGGAAGCACGGCACGGCAAACCTGCTCAGGCTATTCGCAGGGATTCTCTTTGGCGTTCTGCTCGAACTTGCCACCATCCGTCAACTCAACGCATACGAGTATGGACGGTTCTTTATTATGGTTCTTGATGTCCCCTTGTGTATCGGCGTTGCATGGAGTTGCATTCTCTACAGCTCCATGGAATTCTCGGATGCTAGCAACCTGCCTTATTGGACGCGTCCCATCCTCGACGGTCTGCTCGCCCTGAACATTGATCTTGCCCTCGATGCAGTCGCCATCCGCTTCGGTTTTTGGGATTGGGGGCAGGGACTCAACTTTCAATACCTCGGTGTGCCCTACGCCAACTTCTGGGCGTGGTTCTGGGTGATCTTCTTCTTCTCGCTTGGATATCGTCTCTTCGCCCGGCGCAACGATTGGATCGGCACATGGATATCACCCCTGCTTGGCTTGGTGATTGGTCTCGCGGGAGTTTTGGGAACAAACGCCTTTATCGTATTCGTGGTACCGCCCAGCTATCAGGCTTCGCTTGTTGCGATCACACTATTGATTGCGCTTGTGATTACGATTGCATTGCGCCCAAAGCTCTATGTAACAACTCCCCCTGCGCTGGTATTTTGGATTCCTTTCTTGACACACATGTACGTTTTGATTGCAGGTTTAGTCGCCGGTATCATTCTTCAGCCGCCATTCTTACTGGTGGTTGGTGTTATGATGATTGGCGTTAGCTTTTATCTACACCGCTCGTCAATACTTGCCGTACTGACCAAAAGGAGCTCCTCATGAAATGGATCACCCGTTCGCACGTCCACGTGGACCGCGTTGCCTGTCCATGGTTAATTACCCGCTTCATCGATAACGAAGCGGAGTTTTTATTTGTACCCAAGAATCAGATCGAACAAGTCGCCAAAGAAACCGGTGCGATTCCCTTCGACGCTCCCGGCGTGGAACTTGGTCATCATGAGGGACGCTGTTCATTTGAATCCATCATCTTGAAGTATGACCTAAAAGAGCCCGGCTTATTACGTCTTGCTAAGATCGTCCACGCGGCGGATGTGGCAGAGGATATCGACACCGACCCCATCGCGCGCGGACTCGAAGCCATCGCATCCGGTTACAGCCTGCGCTTCCCCGAAGACATGGAAAATCTCGAACACCAATTTGAAGTCTATGATGCGCTGTATGCCTGGTGCCGTCTGGAATCAAAATCGTAGGGACGAGGTTATCTCGCCCCGATTGTCGGAAGGACATTGGGCGGGGAAACCCGCCTCTACACAACATCATGAACATCGTTATCCTCTTCTCCACCCGTATCATCCGCCTGTTCTGTTACGGATTCCTGTCCGTCATCCTGGCGCTCTATCTCACCGAAACCGGGCTCACTGAAACCCAGATCGGTTTGTTGTTCACACTCACCCTCATCGGCGATGCCGGGATCTCGCTGTGGCTCACCACATCTGCCGATCGGGTGGGGCGAAAAAAGACCTTGCTTGTGGGAGCGCTCCTGATGGCAGGAGCAGGCGTCGCCTTTGTCATGACGCGCGAGGTTGTCATCCTCATGATCGCGGCGATCATCGGCGTCATCAGTCCAAGCGGGAATGAGATCGGTCCATTCTTGTCGGTTGAACAGGCAAGCCTGACGCAATTAGTATCCAACGAAAAACGCACTCAGGTTTTTGCGTGGTACAACCTGGCAGGTTCATTCGCTACTGCCACCGGCGCGCTATCAGGCGGTTGGCTCGCGCAGGCATTGCAAAACAACGGCTGGACGGCGCTCGACGCTTATCGTATTGTTTTAACCGGGTATGCAATCGGCGGGGTTTTGTTACTGATATTGTTTCTCAGCCTTACAAACTCAATCGAAGTGGCGCCGCAACAAAAAGATGTCAAGCGCGTGCTGGGTTTGCATCGCTCACGTAAGGTGGTCTTCAAACTCAGCGCCCTGTTCGCCATGGATGCGTTCGCAGGCGGCTTGATCGTGCAAAGTATGTTTGCCTATTGGTTCCATGTTCGTTTCGGGATCGATGCGGGTGTGCTGGGCAGTATCTTCTTTGGCGCAAATATTCTTGCGGGCATTTCGGCTTTGCTTGCCGTTCCCATGGCAAACAAGATCGGCTTGATCAACACGATGGTCTTCACGCATATCCCATCGAATATTTTACTGATCCTTGTGCCTTTCATGCCCAACCTGCCGCTCGCCATTGGACTCTTGCTCTTACGCTTTAGCATTTCTCAAATGGATGTGCCGACGCGTCAATCCTACACGATTGCGGTTGTTGACCCCGACGAGCGTTCTGCCGCTGCAGGCGTGACCGCCATTGCGCGCTCTGTAGGCGCCTCCGTTTCCCCCATGTTGACCGGGCTTTTCTTCAGTATTCCATCCTTGTTCAGTGTACCCATTATTTTATGCGGCAGCATAAAGATCGTTTATGACCTTTTGTTGTTTCGTGAATTCCGCGCTGTAAAACCTCCGGAAGAAAACTAAATTTTGCTCTCTCAGGGGCTAAGCCCCTGAGAGAGCAAATAAATCACACAGTCAAATCATCCAGCGCCAAGAATGCTTCCACGACACGTGGATCAAAATGCTTTCCAGATTCTGCTTCGATGTAGGCACGCACTTCAGGGTGCGGGAGCGCCTTGCGATACGGACGATCCGAAATCAGGGCATCCCATACATCAATGACAGGAAAGATACGTGCTGCAAAAGGGATCATCTCGCCTTTCAAGCCCCGCGGATAGCCTGTGCCATCCCATTTCTCATGATGACAATAAGGAATATCGATCGCAGGCAATAAGAAATCAATGCGCTTCAACATATCATAGGCATACTGAGGATGCTTTTGGATCAAGGCACGCTCCTCATCTGTAAGTTTGTCCGGCTTTAACAAGATCCCATCCGGGATCGCCATTTTCCCAATATCATGCAACAATGCGCCGCGGATAATATTAATGAGCGCATCCCCTTCCACGCCCATGGCTCGCGCCAGACGCTCCGTTAAAATGGTCACGCGTTGGGTATGTCCCTCCGTCTCCTTATCACGCATATCCAGTGCCTGCACCCAGCCTTCCAATGTTGCCTGATATGCATCCTGCAGTTCGCGGTTGCTCGCTTGTAAATTCTCGAACAGCTGCGCGTTATCGATCGCCACAGCCGCCTGATCCGCAAAGGCTTTGATCATACCCAGTTCATTCTCCTGAAAGATCCCTGAACGCGCGCGGTTATCTACATAGATCACGCCGATCAGTTCATTCTTGATCTTTAACGGTGCGCACAAAATGGAGCGGAGTTGAAAGGCAGCGATGCTCAATTGCGAATTGAACCGGGGGTCGTCCTGTGCATTGGTCGTCAGGATCGGCTCGCCAGATTCAGCCACCCGTGTCACGATCGTACGGCTAACCTTGAATGACTCTTCATCCAGATTGATGTGGGCGATCCCGCGCGCGATTCGCACCGCTAATTCCCCAGTGGAAGACTCACGCAACATCAGGAAGCCACGTTCTGCACGCATCAACTCGATCAACGTATCCATGACTTCCTCAAGCACTCGGTTCAAACCCAGGGACGAGTTGATCACCCGCCCAACCCCCATCAACGCCCCAAGCTGACTCTGCCTAACCTTCAGATAGTCGTTGACCGTTTGCTCCAATACACTGACGGATTGGGTCGCCCGCGTCATATCCTGGATCGCAGCCGAAACAACCGGGTCGCCGGTTTTTGTCAGGCTTCCGACCACCCGCATCAAGAGTGCCCGCACATCCTGGAATTGTCTTTGGATGGATTGTATATCGATGGTTGGTTTAAACATTTCTCACTCCACAAGGTTTAAAGCGCGTTCCTATTTTACTCCGACAGAACGCTCAAACAACCAGTTATAATTTCTCCGCAATGAATACCGCAGCTTACCTGGAACGTATCCACCTTACCCGGCACGTAAAACCTGACGTGAACACCCTTCGTGAGTTACAACTTGCACATCTACAAAGTATTCCATTCGAGAATCTGGATATCGAACTTAAACACATCATTCAGATCAACGAGTCGGACATCTGGAATAAACTTATCGTCAACAAACGGGGCGGGTTTTGCTATGAACTCAACGGTCTTTTTGCCTGGCTGTTAAAACAGATCGGCTTTGAAGTGACTTATCTAAACGCCCGCGATTACCACGAAGCAGATGATACCTTTGGTATCGACTTCGATCATCTTGTGTTGATGGTCCGCATTCCAAATATGCCCACGCGCTGGCTAGTCGATGTGGGCTGGGGCGACACATTCACGCAACCATTGGATATCGACAACCCGGAATGGCAGGAACAGGATTTGCGAGCGTATCGTTTGGAGCCTTTCAGGGCTGGCTATCAACTCTGGCAAAGAGGCTATGGAGAAAAAATCGAAAGACAATATTATTTCGATCTAACGCCTCATCAATTTCCGGCTGAGTATGAAGCGGCTTGTAAGTATCACCAAACCTCCCCACAATCCATCTTCACGCGCAACCGCATCATTTCACGTCTGACGGAAGATGGTCGCATCTCGCTCGACAATGACCGCGTGATCATTACTAAAAACGGACAACGGGAAGAAACTCCGCTTCAAAACGAGGAAGAATTTCACGAGTTACTAAAAAGGCATTTCGATATCGTTCTATAAGAGGAATCAAAAAGACGCCCTCTTTCGCGATGGCGTCTTTTTGATTCCTTATATTTTTATTTGATCTTGAACATCTGCATCAACTTCATCGCCAGGTTCAAGTCGCCGCCCAGTTTGAGTTTGCCCTGCATGAAAGCTTGCATGCCATCCAGCTCACCGGTGAAGAGTTTGACGTAATCACCCGAGTCAGCGGTAAGGGTCATGGTCGCTTTGTCAGCGGGTGCACCCTGACCGACCGCACATTTACCATCCGCGATGGCAGCATTCCATTCACCAGCTTCAGCACCCGTGAATTTGAAATGAATGACGGCTTTCACGCCCTGCGCTTTCTCAGGCAGGAACGCACCTGGCATTTTTTCCATAAGTTGATTAATTGTGAGGGGCATTTCTATTTCTCCTATTGTTTTGTAGGGGCGGGGGTCGTCCCGCCCAATGATTTGATATCAACATGCAGGGCGAGACGCTTCGCAGCCTCGCCCCTACGTTGTTATTAATTCTGTAAATTTTCAAAGATCGCCGCGGCACCCATACCACCACCGATACACATGGTGACCATGCCGTACTTCGATTTGCGACGACCCATTTCATAGGTTAATTGTGTAGTAAGTTTCGAGCCTGTGCAGCCCAGCGGATGACCGAGGGCGATCGCGCCGCCGTTGACATTGACTTTGCTCTCGTCAATTTCGAGGGTACGAATAACTGCCAGTGATTGTGCGGCAAAGGCTTC
>CAZMQE010000047.1:12074-16723 GCA_964568115.1 uncultured Anaerolinea sp. | reverse complement strand
TGGTGAAATAAATGCGACGAGAAACATGCAGACCCAGATCGAAAGTTATGGGTATGGCAACCCTCATGTTGCTCCTCTTTTCGTTTGCTTGCAGCACTGTGCCAGCTGTTACGGTCACAGCCCTGCCCAGTGTTAGCGTTACGAACACCCCCAGTCCCACGCCAACACGTACACCAACCGCAACCCTCCAACCGAGTGCAACACCCATTCCCAGTGCAACGCCCACACCCCTCGTCACCGGCTTGGGTCAGGTCATCTTTAGCGAGAGCTTTGACGATTGGGCATTTCCCTTTAACTTTAACATCTACGGACCGGGGGAGATCGAAGCCAACGCTCTGGTGATGGAGCGCGAAGCTGGTTATCAACCCCCGCCGGATATGTGGCCCACCAACGGTCTGTATGGGATAGATCCCATTCCACCGGAGGTCACCACCGTCATTCTGTTCAAGGCGAAAAGCGGCACACTGTTCAATATTGGTTATCACAATAACGCTTACGGCACTGACGAACTCCGGCGCTTCAGTTACAACGGGGGCGCTGGCACATGGGACTTGTATTTTGGAAAGCGCGGCATCAAGCACTGGAACGCCAGCCAGCTCCGGGTTGATACCTGGTATTACTTTTCGATCACCCGCTCTTTGAATGGCGATATCACTGCCAAAATATGGATGCGTGATCCACCGAAAAGCCAGATTGAATTCCACGGGAACCTGGGTCCTGAATGGAGCACGCTCAAACTCACTTTTGTCATCGATTTTAGAGGTGGCTCTTTTACGCTGGATGAATATCAAGAGTTGCGTTAGATATCCGCATCTTATTTCTAGCCCTGTTTCTCCACTGCTTCCTGCAGAATGCGGGCAATGCTTTCGCCGCGTTTGCCTTTCGCAAAATCGATCACTTTACGCTTTGGGAGCGTCTCACCGCGTGGACCAGAAGTGGCGGGCATGCTCAGGTTGGGGTTGGCGCCAGCCTGCAAGAGCAGGCGCACCATACGGGCAGAGCCTCGGTTCACAGCGAATACCAGCGGCGTCCAACCTTTGAGCGCTTTATAGATCCCTGAGCCCGTATGCCGGGCGTCCACTTCGGCGCCGTGCGCTAATAGAATGCCAGCCATGGCAGCATCGTTGTTCTCGGCTGCCGACATCAAAGCGGTGTACCCGCTGGAACCGCGCTCATTGGGGTCCGCACCGTTTGCCAGTAAAAATTCCACCACCACCGCATAGCCCTCCCGAACCGCCAGATGGAATGCCTTGCGTCCATCGCTGATCTTGGCTTGCAGGTCCGCGCCCTGACTGAATAGATATTGCAGCACCGGCAGGTGACCATGATCCGCGGCTTGGATGGCAGGCGTACTGCCGAAATGATCGGGCAGGTTCACATCCGCACCCAACTCCACCAAGCGCTGGGTCAATGGCAGGTGTCCCTTGCCGGCTGCCCACCAGAGGGCAGTCTGTCCGCGTGAACGATCGCGCGTGTGCTGTATGGGGCGGGTGTAATGAATGTCTGCGCCTTCGTCGATCAGGAGTTGTGCCGCATCGAAGCGCCCATCGAGCAGCGCCAGCATCAAGGCAGAGCAGCCCTTGGTGTTGCCTTCTGCCAACACGGCGTTGACGTCTGCACCCTCGCGCAAGGCTTGCCGCAAGGCTGACGTATCTCCGCGCTGGGCGGCGCTCAAGAGCCGTTGATCAGGAGTCAGCCCGGGCGTCGGCGCGAGCGGTTTTACGGTCGGCTTGGGTTGTGGCGGCAGCGACTCGGAGCGCAGTCCGTGTTGCGATAGGACCGTGGCAACATCCCGCGCTAATAATTGGCGGTCGTTGTAATAGGCTTGATAGCGGGCATAAGCCTCATGGATGAAACCCAACGCCACCGCCTGCGCCAGTTCTGTTCGCTCATCACCGGGCGCGAGCGGCACCCGCAGAAAGTCGAGCATCACCTCGCGCATGCCCGGCGCATCCTGATCTTGTAAGATCTCAATCACAGCGCGTTTGTGGTTCCACTGCTTTAATTGCCAGTAGAGCCCCAGCAGCGGAGCGATATCTTCGGGCTGCACCCAATCACGGGCTGACTCAAGCAACTCCGGGTCATCTTTGGCAATGGCAGCCAGATAGGGTGGGTCGTGTTTGGCAGGAGCCTGTTTTTGGAAAAGCTTTTTGATCTCGGAAAGCCAATCGGTCATACGTTAAGTGTAAAGGGGAAGCCGCGCACCTGTCAACGACCAAGCCCCACCGGATTTGTTCTCCAGCAGTGCGCAGCAGCTTGTTTACTTCTGCAGCAACCACGTGATCGCCTCTTCAAGATCAATGAAGATCTTTACCTGATGCGAGCGGTTCACCGCAACGTTCTCAAAGAACTTATATTTTTCGAATTTCTCTTTGGGCACCACCACAGCGCGCCTGAACTTATAAAAAGGGACGTTCAACTCCCTTGATTGTGAGACTTGATGGTCAGGGATCGAAAACAGTTCAAGCGCCGAAAGACTGAGGTGCATGCCTCGAAAGTCACTCAATACGCGATAGCAATCCTTCTCCAGCGCCAGCGCCACGCCCTGATCTATCACTGTTTTCAAGTCGTTCAATTTTGCATTGCCTTCATACACCAACCTGATAAATCCGGCTTCTTCATAATTCAACGTATACGGCATGAGCTTTTCCTTTTCCCAATGACCTTACCAGCCGGGACTGACCTCCTATTCGGCTTTTCGTGCAGGTGACAAGGTATCACAAGTCCAGACGACGACACACTATTTTTTGTTACAAGGTCTCAAGGTATGGGATAGGGCTGTCGCATTAGTGTCTCTTTATCCGCTAATCCTCGCCAATCTCCGCGAATAGCTAAAAAGATTAGCGAAAATTCGCGGAGATTGGCGGACGCAACAATGTATGGGATGCGCATCAAGTGATAAATCGCTCCCAATTTCTTGACATTCGCCAGTTGTGAAGCGCCTGCCGGGAACCTATAATGCTTCCGTGTTTTTGCAACACCACCAAAGGCAGGAGGCATACATTGACGACCGAACTACGAGTTATCCTTGGGATCATTGCCGCGACGGCGGGTGTCTTCGCAAGCGCGCTCGCCAATACCCTCTCAGAGGATATTACCTACTGGTTTGTAAAGAAAGGCAAGAAACCGCAGCCGAAGCCGCGCCGGGTTTGGGTTTCATTTGCTCTTACGGCTGCAACCTCGATCTTGTTGGGTTCGATTGCAGCCTTTTCACCCTCCCCGGCAAATGTCAATGCACCACCTGCTGACGCAGCAGCCCCTGTGGCGCGCGTCCAGCCCACAGCGACGCCCGGTGTGCCATTCCCAGCTGTCACCTCCCCAGCCTCAGACTCTACTTCCACACCGGTGACTGTCTCTGCCACCCCGGCATGGAGCGGCATCCTGGCACTGCGCAAAGCAACCGAAGCGGATATCAACGCCAACCAGCCTATCAGTATTTGGGATGCAAACTTGATCACTGTACAAGATCAGCAAGCCCCCGGCACACGGACGTATTCAGGCAATGCCCGGGTGGGCGCGGAATATCTATTCTCCACCTTTTGGTGCGCCACCAATACCCACCAGCTCAACCTGAACCTGCCGAATATGGAAACGACGTTTTTTGTGAACGGCGAAATGATCCCCGCTGAATATATATACACCTACCTCTACAACCAAAGTACCGGCTGGCGCTGCAGCTATGATGTGGTCATTCTGGGTGGCTGGCTAAAGGACCAGCCATATACGCTCCAGATCAAACGCGTGCTGAAAAGCGATCTGTCTGACGGTCAATCCAGTTACCCTTCTGGGACGTATATCAACGAGTTGCAAATAACCGTGGAATAAACCTTTCGCTATTCATTCAATACGATCCCCGTTGGCGTGACGGACAATTCCTTCCCACAGTGCTGACATTTCAAAACGCCCGCTGCCTTCTTCCAGTGGGTCTGCCCACACGCCCCGCACCGCAACACCGCTGAAAGCTTCTGATTGCCCACCGGCGCGCTGGTCCCTTTTTTGACGGCGATCACCCGGTCAAACAACTTCCACCATGGGGTGATCTCGAAGTTATCCACGTTGTATTTCTGCAAGAGTGCGCCGTAGTCCGCTTTGCTCTTCACCTTCGCCTTGCGCCCGGATTCTTCCGTGCCGCGGGTGCTAAGCAGTACGCCGCCCGGACGCAGCACACGTGTCAACTCTGCCAGCGGTGCATCCATGTTCGGGAATAATTCCAACACTTCCAAACCACACACCACATCAAACGCGGCATCTGCAAAGGGTAACGGTAAGGCAATGTGGCGTAGAAATTCGATACTGTGATCCTCTGGTCGAGTAGAGCGGGCGTTCTCCCCGCTCGGATCGAGACCCTGCACTTTTGCCGCCGCCTGTTCCAACATCCCCTGCGAAAGATCCAGCGCAATAATCTGCCCCTTGAAATCCGGCTCGCTCAACAACGCGTAGGATAGGCGTCCGGTGCCGGTGGCGAAATCCAAAACAAAAGGTTCGGGGACGTCCTTGAGCAAATCTAACAACGGGCGCGCCAGCAGTTCTGCATCGCGCAATTGACTCGCACGCTTGCCCTCGTCATACTTCCGCGACCAGCGGTCATATAACCAAGCCTGGGCACGCGGACCCAAATGCACTCCTTCGTAAAAATAGATCTCGCGGTC
>CAZMQE010000047.1:10371-11974 GCA_964568115.1 uncultured Anaerolinea sp. | reverse complement strand
GAGACATTCAACGAATTGACCTTGCCCAGCATGGGGATCTTCACGCGCATGTCCGCGTTCTGCATCCAGAAATCGGTGAGCCCTTCATCTTCAGTGCCCACGGCAATGGCAACTGGCTGACGCAAATCGACATCAGAGTACAACATATCTGCTGATGGAGTAGCAGCCAGCACACGCAGCTTTCTACTCTTCAGCCATTCCAACGCGGAGGCATTATCACACTCGACGACGGGTACACTAAAGACCGTGCCCCGGCTGGCGCGCACCACGTTGGGGTTCCACAAGTCTACGCGCGGGTCGCAGAGTAATACAGCATCCACGTGGGCGGCATCCGCTGTCCGCAAGATCGCGCCGAGATTGCCGGGCTTCTCGATGGATTCAGCGATGATGATCAGCGGTAGTTTCGGCAGCAAGCTGCCTGACTCCATACTTTCAAAGGTAGTGGCTGGAATGGGGAAAATTGCCAGCCAGCCATCTGGGTTATCGCGGTAGGACATCTTCTCGAAGACTGCGCGGGAAACGGTGAGAGTCTCAGCGGAGTCAAAAGCGAATGGTTGTGTAGCAAGTTCGGGGGCAGAAAGCAGCGTCTGCGGTTTGTGTCCCGCAGCGATCGCCAGGGCGATCTCGTCGAAGCCTTCCACAAGCATCAAGCCATCCTGCTTGCGTTGCTTTTTATCGTCACGCAATTTGACGATGTGTTTGACGCGTGGGTTTTGCAGACTGGTGATGTCCATTAAGCGCCTGTGCCATGTTTTCGAAAACTAAAGAGCAACGGAATGCCCACACCCAGATATGCCCCGAAGTAGAGGAAGCCGCCGGGCTTGGCTGCGAAATCAAATACGCCGATGTAAATAAATGCGGCGGCAGTGATGAAAAGAATCAAACCGTAGGAGGCGATCGAATGATGCAGAATTGCAGGGATGCTGCGGTCTCTTAGAAAGGGCACAACCGCCAGCGCGATGGAAAGGTAGAACACGCCGAAGCTCCGTAATGTAAACAGGGACATGACCTCCGGGAAGATGCCGCCATTCGTGCCAGGCGCGCCGATCTGTGCTGTGCAGCCATACAATCCCAGAAAGCCAACGAAGAGAATAAAGAGGATCAGCACTGTATATTGAAATGAATTGGTGGTGGCGCTTGTGCTGGGCGAGTCGTTCTGTGGGCGCTTGCGTAAAAGTTCAAAGATACCCACGAGAGCCGTGAGCACATTCACGAGCAGCGTGGCGAAATATAGCCAGGCAATGGGATGCTCAAGTTTGAGTTTATCGCGGAACAGATATAGAACGAGCAGTTCTCCGATCCCAAACAGCCAGAGATAGATGAGCGAGGTGTACACCAACGACCATTTCCAACGGCGGGCAGCGAACCATGCCAGCCAGGCATTCCCCAAACACCAACCGCCGATGGTGATGGTCATAAAAGCAGTGACTTTCCAGGCAAATACAGGTGCGAGCTGTTCAGGCAGTATAAATAGAAATGCGCCCAAAATGGCATAGAGCAGGGCGTTGAGATAGGTAAGCAACCGGGAAGTATTGGAAAGCATTTCGGGTATCTCCTGATTATAAAAGATAACAGCCACTCACGGTACGAAAGTGACTGTTAT
>CAZMQE010000047.1:5585-10271 GCA_964568115.1 uncultured Anaerolinea sp. | reverse complement strand
ACATCCAACATCGAAACGGGTTCATCGGCAAGCAGTAACTGCGGCTCGAGCACCAACGCCCCTGCGATCACCACACGCTGACGCTGCCCGCCGGAAAGCTGATGTGGGAAACGCTGCAAATAACTTTCAGCCGGCTTCAAGCCTGAATCTTCCAACGCGCGGCGCACACGTTCCCTGCGTTCAACCGGATCACGCGCCAGTCCATGCACCACGAGCGGCTCGGTGACGATCTCTTCGATGGTTTGCGTGGGGTTGAGTGACTCATATGGGTCTTGAAAGATCATCTGGATCTTCTGGCGAAAGGCTTTGCGTTCTTCGTTCGTGGCATGCGTAATATCCACACCGTTGAAAAAGATTTGACCTTCTGTGGCTTCTTCCAACCCCATCAACGTCAACGAAAGCGTGGATTTACCGCAGCCGCTTTCACCCACCAGCGCGATTACTTCACCAGGCATGAGGGTTAGGTCCACATCATCCACGGCGTGCACAATGGTCTCGGTGTGCGAGAACCAACCCTGACGACCTACCGCAAAATATTTTTTTAAATTCTTTACTTCGAGAATATATTCATTTGCCATAACAGCACTCAACCACCTTCAACCAGATGACAACTGGCAATATGATAACCATCTTCCAGTTCGTGCAAGCTCGGCATTTCTTTTGTACAGCGTTCAAACGCCAGCGGGCAGCGCGGTGCAAAACGGCAGCCCATGGGCAGATCATCCAGCTTGGGCGGGTACCCCGGAATGGAGATCAAGCGCTTCTCGGGTTGTGAAAGGTCCGGGAACGATTTGAGCAGCTCCTGGGTGTAGGGGTGACGCGCGGCGTTATAGATCGTATCCACATCGGCATATTCAGCTGTCACGCCGCCATACATCACGAGCACTGAATCACACATCTCGGCAACGACGCCCAGATCGTGCGTCACAAAGATGATCGCAAGTCCCAGCTTTTTTCGCAGGCTATCGAGCAGTTCCAAAATTTGCGCCTGGATCATCACGTCCAATGCGGTGGTCGGCTCATCTGCAATGATCACATCCGGGTCGCAGGAAAGCGCCATGGCGATCATGGCACGCTGGCGCATACCGCCTGAGTACTGATGCGGATATTGGTCCTTGTATTCTTTGGAGATACCCACCAGTTCAAGTAATTCAATAATGCGATCATCCAACGTGGCAGGTGGGTATGAGGGCGTATGCCTGACGATCGCTTCTTTGATCTGATCGCCGATCGTGCGCACAGGGTTCAAGGCGTTCATGGCGCCTTGAAAGATGATCGAGATGCCACTCCAACGCAGCTTCTGCAATTCATCTTCGTTGAGCGTGGTGAGATCCTGCCCGCGGAATTTGATATGTCCATTCACGATCTGACCCGCAGCGGGTAACAATCGCATCAGCGCCAACATCAACGTGGTCTTGCCGCAGCCGCTCTCCCCCACCAGCCCGATCAACTCGCCTTCATGCAATTGCAAGCTGACATTGTGGACAGCCCGTGCAATCGCTTTATCGTTCACATAATCCACAGAAAGATTACGCACGTCCAGCAATAACGGCGCGTCCTGACGCTTCTTGGATTTCTTTTTTGCCGTTGCGAATTCAACTACCGCGTCACCCTGGACCGAAGGTCTGCTCGGCGATAAGTGATGTGATTCCAGCCTGGGATTGAGAACCTGCTCAAGTCCCTGCCCAAAGAGGGTCAATCCAAAGACGACCCACGCAATGCCCACACCAGGCACCACCAATGCCCACCAGGCACCGGCACTCATTGCGCCGCGCACAAATGCAAAGTTAAGCATTTGACCCCAGGACAGGGCAGTTGGGTCACCCAATCCAAGGAAGGACAGGGTTGATTCATTTAAGATCGCCAGCGAGATCGTCAGAATGGCATTGACCACCATCAAAGGCATCACCAACGGCAGGATGTGCTGGATAATAATATGGACGTTGCCCGCCCCAATGGCGCGCGCCCGTAAAACGAATTTGCGTGATTTCACTGCCAGCGTTTGCGAACGTACGATGCGGGCAGTGGTTGTCCACCCGAAGATGCCGATGACAATAATAATATTGATCAGGCTGGGTTTGGTAAGTGCCACGATCACAACGATCAGCGGCAGGTCTGGGATGACCAGCATCAAGTCAGTAAAGCGCATGAGGATATTTTCAGTACGCCCACCGTAGAAACCAGCCGCCACACCAATGGTCCCGCCAATGATCACGGAAATGAAGGCGGCAAAGAAGCCCACGATCAACGAAACGCGCGCACCAAACAGAAAGCTGGAGAGAATGTCGCGCCCGGCGTCATCTGTGCCCAGCCAATGCGTGGAACTCGGTGGATTGTAGATATCTTTGCTGGTGATATCGATAGATGATTTTGGGTCATAGGGCGCAAGCACCGAAGCGAAAACTGCCAGGGCAATGATCGTTATCAATAAGACCAAACCCGCTACTGCCATGCGGTTGCGGCTGAAGGTGCGCCAAAAATCCATGAATGGCGAGGCGGAGGTAACCGAGACTTTGAGTTCTACAGTTTGTGGACCCATCGGCTACTCCGTCTGCACCCGCGGATCAAGATAGGAGTACGTCAGATCCGCAATAAAGTTTGCAATAATAACGCTGACGGCGATCAAAAGAAATCCGCCCTGGAGGATCGGAAAGTCTCGGCGTGAAACGGCTTCAAATAACGCACCGCCCAAGCCGGGCCACGAGAAAACCGATTCGATCTGGATCACACCTGCCACGGTATATCCCAGATTGATAGCGATCATGGTTACCAGTGGCAGCATGCCGTTCTTCAAGGCATGATCCTTCAAGATCTGGAAGGTGCTTAAGCCTTTTGCCTTGGCTGTCAAAATATAATCCTCTGCCAGCACATCCAGCAAGCTGGAACGCATCAACAAGGTATATTCACCCATGAAAATAACCGTATACGTAAAGGTGGGTAACAACAAATGCCAGAGCACATCGCCAACTTGTGTTAAGAAAGGATAGCTGCTCATCCCGGGTGTAGACTTACCGCCGATCGGAAAGCCGTGATTACTGCCCCAGAAGACGAGAATGATCCCCAGCCAAAACACCGGCAGACTCCACGCCAGCAAGCTGGTGAGCAGTGCACCGTAGTCGATGACCGAGCGCGCCTTCCAGGCTGCCAGCACCCCTAAAATAACGCCGATCACAATGGCAAGGATCTGTCCCACCCCAATTAACAAGATCGTATTCCAAAGCCTTTCCCCCAAAATATCCGAGACCGGGCGATTGTAATAGTATGAAAAGCCCAGGTCGCCCTGCAGTAGATTTTTTACATAAATAAAAAACTGGGTATCCAATGGATTTATGGAACAATTGCCAAAACGCACAGGATTTAATGAATCGATACAATTAATGACTGGTTTATCCAACCCAAAGCGGACACGGATCGCTTCGATCGTTTCCTTTGTCAAACGCGGATCACGTATGCCCTGACGCGCAGGGTCACCTGGCATAACCCTAAACAGAAAAAAATTCAACACGATCACAAAGATCAGCGTGAAAAGAGACCAGCCTGCTTTGTTACGGAAATAATGCCAGCGATTCAAAGAAACTCCAACACCAGGGAGGCGCTGTCGTACAGCGCCTCCCTGAACTTGATCTGATCTTTCTATTTTACTGGTTCAATATTCAAGAGTGAACTACTGTCTTCAAGCGCAACCTTGGTTTCGCTATCCTTCCAACCGGTGAACCGATCGAGACGATACGCCTGAACGGCAAAAGGATAGTAGGGAATGATGTAAGGGATATTTTCATGCACAATGGCTTGCATCTCCCAAACCATTTCACGGCGCTTGTCTTTGTCCAGTTCCACACCCTGTTTCGCATACAGTTCATCATAACGCGCATTCGAGAAACCTGTTTCGTTATAACCGGTAGCGATCTGGTCGGTGGATGGGATGATCAACAAGGTATTCGGATCGGGGTCTGCGATCCAGCCCCATAAGATGATATCAAAGTCCAATGCCGGGCAGCATTGTGCTGTCAGTGTGTCACTTTCAACCTGCTGCATTTCCACTGTGATGCCAATCTCGCCCCACATCTCTGAAAGCAAATCAGCGATACGAGGGTAGGTGCTCTCGGTATCGGGCCAGTTTAGGCGGAAAGTCAACGGGCGAGAACCATCCGGCATTTCACGTACGCCGTCATTGTTGGTATCAAGATAGCCAGCATCGTCCAGGATCTGGTTGGCTTTATCCACATCAAACTCATAATCCCGGATGTTTGAATTGAACCAGTCGCCCAATCCGCTGGGGATCAAAGCGATACCGGGTTCGCCCAAGCCGAGCAAAACAACATCGATGATCTTTTGTTTATCAGTGGCATGTGCCATTGCCAAACGGACCTGCTTATCGCGCAAAGCCGGATGACCTGTGCATAAACCGCCATCGGCGATCGGGCAGTTCTCAGGGTCGGTCACGTTTAAAATAATATCGGTCAGGTTGGGCGCAAATGGCGCACCAGCCACGACCTTGATGTTCGATTCAGCCTTCAAAGATTCAACGCTGGTATTCGGCACGCTGGTCACCATGTCCACCTGACCCGATTTCAAAGCCTGTACCAGGACATCTGCGTTTTGAAAGATCTGGAAGATCACCTCATCAACCTTTGCAACACCGCCATAGAAATCCTTGTTCACGCCCAGGCGGATAAATTCATTGGC
>CAZMQE010000047.1:1381-5485 GCA_964568115.1 uncultured Anaerolinea sp. | reverse complement strand
TTGGTTATACTGCTTTTGCTTTAAAATAAACATTTATATTTTAACTTTATTGTGATTTATTGCCTACGCGAAGTTAAATTAAATTCACTTAAGGACACCCACATGACCACGACTTTCTTTCATTACGCTGAATTGACCTGGGATGCGGTCGCTGACTTACCGCGCGATGTGCCACTTGTATTGCCTCTCGGCTCAGGCTATGACTTGAACCTGCTCGCCAGCCAATTAAGTAATCCATCCCGTATTGGACTCCTGCCACCATTCCCATTCGGCTGGCGTGGCAGCGGGCTCGAACTCCCAGATCAAATTTTCGCACAATATATCTTCAACCTGCTAGATAGTCTACGTGATGACGGCTTCTCACGCGTGTATTGTCTTGCGCCATCTGGTTTTGATCCGCAATCATTTTTTGTCGGCGCGCATTCTACATCCATTTTGCGATTGCCGTCACCGACTCAAAATTCGGCTGCTACATTTTTGCCGCCTGATAGTGAACGCGGCAAAGTAATTCTTATACCCATTGGGCATACAGAACAACACGGCTTCCATCTCCCCCTCTCGGTTGACACCCTCATTATTGATTCAATTGCACAGGGCACAGCCAGCAAAGTGCCTACACGCTCATGGGCGATGCCGGTTAATCCTTACGGCGTAAGTACGCATCGCTCATCGTTTGCCGCCACCATGAACGCCGGTGGACGTGCCTTCGAAGATTTTTGGGTGGCGGTTATTGATGTTCTGGTGGCGCGCGGCTTTGATCGTTTCTACCTCATGAGCGGACATGGTGGCAACACATCCTTCCTGGTGAACATCGTTAAGTATGCAGGTGAACGTCATCGCCGAATCTTTTGTGCAACGACCTGGCTGCATACTTCAGGTTCGATCGGTGCCGAAGCGTTAAAGAAATATCGCACATCACCAATCGGCGGTATGGGTCATGCATGTGAATTGGAAACATCATTCCTGCTGCACCTGCGTCCAGATCTATGCCACATGGAACGCGTTGTGGATGAAACCGATTTTGTTGCCACGCCCGATTACTACATGGATTGGATCGAGGGCGGTTCCATCGTAGCGAATCCGCCCTGGGATGATGATACAAAAACGGGTGCGTATGGCGCGGGCAGTCATGGGACGGCAGAAAAAGGTCGATTATGGCTGGAAGCCGCGATCGAGGAGAAAGCCGATCACGTGGAGCAAATCCACGAACAGCATGAACGCCGCGAGCAACGCCGCAACGCAGGTTATGGGTTGTGGGGAAAAATATAAATCAACGTCCCGAAGGTTTCTTTACGCGAACCTTCGGGACGTTATCAAAACAAGTTACTTACGTACGATCTTGAATGCCATATCGGAGGAGAAATCAGGCAGATCAAGAGTACAGGCTTCATTCATTTTACAGTTCACCTCAAACGGATCGAGATACAGTCCCTGCCAAGTATCGAACGGCTGAATCGAATAAGCGCCTTCAGAAAGTCCCGTTATCTCAATTTGGACATTCGCGCGCACGGTAACAGAGGCACGCACTTCTTCAATGGACTTGCCTTCTGCTGAAAAATCCTGCACCCAGAAGAGACCGCCGTCTGCCCCAGCGACGCCCCAGCCGCGGACAACTACATCACTACTTGAGACACTCAGCACCTGCGGATTCCATTTGGCAAGCGGCGTATCTTGCATAAATTGAGCCAGATGGCTAAGATCTGATTTCATTTCAGGCGTGAGTCTGCCCCACGAACCGCCGCTATTCCATTCCGCCGGAGTCATCGCAGCGCCAGATGCTAATGCAGCCCAAATAGCATAATGAAACAACTCTGGGTAATACACGTTGCCCTGTACACCAAATTCGCCAACCCAATTCGGCTTCTCGTTGCCTGTCCACATCTGGCTGGTCCAGCTCGCCATGGTTTTTGCGGCGCCGACCGCATCGTTATTCCAATTGTAAAGATGCAGTTGCGGCATGTCCATGGCCGCGTGACCAGCGGGCCAATCCACTTCACCAGATCCACTGGCAGTGGTTGGATGGCGATAGGGATCGTTTGCTACAAAATAATCGTTCACTTTCTTATGCCACGAATCGGTCTGGTCATAGGCGTTCGTGCCGTTGATCTCTGATACTGTCTGCCACATCCCAATGGCTGGACTGTAGCCCCAGCGCGCGATGATGTAGCGATAAAGATTTGCCTGCCATGCCCAGGCATCATCTGAAATAAAGAACGAGTTGATATCACCAAGTTTGCTAAAGCCATTTTGCTGCCACTTGCCATCGCCCCAGGCATGTGTATCATCACGTAAATTGGGGTGATCCCAAACCGTGAAGACCAGGTAGATGCCTTCTTTCTGAGCATCCTGCACCACGGCATCGATGACTTTCATGTTCGAAAAGGAATATTTATCGTAACTGCTGTTGACCGGGGAATTTGTATACAGGGGCCACCAGACAACAAAATTCTCATTCGCCTTCTTCATATCATCAAAGAGGCCGACACCATCTTCGATATCAAAGCCATCAATCAGGATATTGAGCGCATCGCAATGACCGACGCCGTAAAATGGCGTCCCATCTTTATGCACCAAATAACGACTGCTGTAGGCTGGGTCAAAAGTATTACCCGGTTGGATCCAACCATGCAAGTCTGATGCGGTGACCGAGAGTTCGCCCTCGCTGGGCAGACTCGTACCACGCACATCCGTGATCAATAATTTATATTTCCATGTGCCCACTTGCGACGGAGTAAAGCGCATCTTCCAATCCTTCTCGCCGTCCCAAAACCCTGGTACGTTCATCACTGAACCATCTGGACCCGTAAAAACGCCATCGAGCGAAATTTCTCTGAGGTCATAGGGGTTGGTATATTTTGCTTCCAACGTAACCGTCATTTCAATGGACTCGTAATTCGGCACTTCGCTGCGGTCCAGAGTCACGGAGGTGACCTTTGGCAGATCGGCTTGGGTAGTTGGGGCGGCTGTAGGAACTGTTGTCGGTGGAACAGAAGTTGTGGTTTGACCACATGCCGTTGAAAGCATAACCACAAGCAACAACATCAACAAAAGAGATTGCTTCTTCACGTCAGGTAAAAAGTTCATAATGAACATCTCCGATGGAGGGAATGACTAGCGGATAAAAAATTACCCGATAGCTATTCTATCGGGTAATTCATCTACTTGCCAACCTTTTGTTTTTCCCACAACTTGCGGTCATTGGGATCTTCTGCATCAAGTTGACCGGGGTCTACTTCTTTGACGATCTTATGTCCGTGTGCCGTCCATAGCTCGGCGGCGAGCTTACGTCCGTCACACTTCACGCCCTGGGCTTTGAAGTACTGACAAACGCGGGTGACATCGCGCAAAAATATCACCCACGCTGAAGGGTTCGCCTCGGGATGCACTACCTGCGGGAAATCGATCAGGGTGATCGCGCCTTCCCAATACAGGATGTTGTAGGCAGATAAATCGCCGTGGATCCGCTCGTTGTCGAGAAGCAGGTTCAGGTTAAGAATGACGCGGTCCAAGAGTTGGCGCGCTTCATTGCGTTCGAGCCTCACTGAGTTGAGAGTCGGCGCGGCGTTGCCATAATCCCCAATATAGCTCATGAGGATGGCGTTCTTCTCCATCGCATACGGCTTGGGGACATCGGCTCCGGCTTCAAATAACATTTCGAGGGTTTTGAATTCGTAGGCGATCCAGGATTGATGCCGAAGCTCTTCGCCATAATTGGTGCGCTTGCGGATCGCATTGACGTCGGCTTCCTTTACGAGGGCGTTGCCATCCACATCCAGATCGGTGCGACCGGTGCGGTAGATGCCATCATTCTTGAGGTTACGCAGCGAGCGCGGACGATAAACCTTGGCAGTTAATAGCGCGGCATCCGTGGACTCGGTGCCGCGGCATAAATAGACCGAAGCTTCCTTGCCGCCTTTGAGACGACGCAGCACATCAGAGATCCATTTGTGTTCATAGAACTCACCCAGCGATTCCAGCAGCCACCATTCTTCAAAGCGCGCGGCTTTATAGGTGTATTTGAAACTTTGCCGCGAATCATCCTGTTTGGCGAGGAACTGATAATCTGACGCAGGGAGTTTTTTGGGATTGCGCGGCGGATGCTTT
>CAZMQE010000047.1:0-1281 GCA_964568115.1 uncultured Anaerolinea sp. | reverse complement strand
GGCGAGAAAATGGACAAATCGAGAGTTGGTGTCTTCTGTAACATCAACTCCGCAATATACCGTCCCACCGCGTGACACTGCTGAAAGCCGTGACCGGAGAATCCGCCCGCCATAAAAAAGCCTTTGAGTTCAGGCCACTCACCCAGAATGGCATTCCCGTCCAAAGTGTTGACTTCGTACAACCCCGCCCACCCACGCTGGATCTTGAGCCGGTCAAATTCAGGGATATATTCCACCAACTCGGGCCAGATCAGCTCTTCAAAGGTCTTGCGTTCCCAAGTGAAATCATCATAGCCGACATAGTCCGTTGGGAAGGATTTGCCGATCGTGAACACGCCTGCCCCTTCATGGACAACGTACAACCCGGATGGCAGGAACAAAAGTGGTAGGACATTCTCAGGTCGCGCATTCGTTTCAATGACAGTGACTTGGCGTTTCGTCGGAGCGATCGGCAACTCCACGCTGACCGTTTTCGCAACCTTTGGCGCCCACGCACCGGCAGCATTCATCACCACAGGACTGCTCAACACATCACCCGATGCGAGCCTGACGCCCGCAACTTGATTTCCGGTTTTCAGAATCTCGGTCACCTCAGCCTGGATAAATTTCGCGCCGAGCGAAATCGCTTTCTTTTTGTAGCCCAGCAACACCGCCAACGGTGACATGGTGCCATCATGCACACCTAACGTTCCGGCGACACAGTCCTTGAGATTGTAAAGCGGATACTCTCGCCGCACATCTTCCGGCGTCAGCCAATAGACGATGGCATCCAGGCTGGATTGCAATACCCAACCATCATAGCTTTCCTCGCGACTCGCTTCATCCAACACGAACAAGTTGCCCTGCTGACGAAAAGCCGGATCCGGTCTGATGCCGTCCGCTTCCATCTCCTCGGCGAAATGCTTGAGAACTTCGAGTCCGTATTGCGACATCTGAATATTCTCTTTGATGTTGAACTGCACGCGGATGTTGCCGTCCGATAACGGCGTGGACGCTTTCTCGTAGGTCGAGTCCATTTCGAGAATGGCGACCTTCAAGCGCGGATCGGTTTTCAATAAGTAGTATGCGGTCGCGCAACCCATCACGCCGCCGCCAACGAGAATGACATCGTAAGTGTTGTTTGGCATTTCCAGATTCCCTTCTTAATCAACAGGCGCAGGAAAAATGTTCTTGAACGAAAATACATAAGGTGTATCCCCATGTTCCCGCAAATACTCCAGTCGCGCTTTCCCTTCCTGTGGAGTTGGAATATGCCCTGCCGGAACCCACCACAACGCCATG
>CAZMQE010000046.1:0-17042 GCA_964568115.1 uncultured Anaerolinea sp. | reverse complement strand
AAGAATTGATCCAAACGCTTGGTGAACCTGCGCCGTTGAAGTTTTTTGGTCCGAAGCCGCACGTCATCATGATGGTTGGTTTGCAAGGAGCTGGTAAAACGACACATGCTGGTAAGCTCGCGAAGATGCTCCGTTCAAAAGGGGAGCGGGTGATGCTTGTTGCGGGTGACCCATACCGCCCTGCAGCTGTTCAACAGTTGCAGCAGCTCGGCGAGCGGATCGATGTTCCCGTTGAGTCGGATTTATCACTGACACCGCCTGAGCTCGTGAAGCGCGCCTTCGACAAAGCGGAAAAGGGTGGATTCGGTATCATGATCATCGATACAGCCGGTCGGTCGCAGTTGGACGCGGAGTTGATGGGTGAGTTAAAAGCCATCGTGGCGAAAGTCCCGCCTGTAGAAACATTGCTCGTGGTTGACTCGATGATCGGTCAGGAAGCGTTGAACATCGCGCAAGGTTTTAGAGATAACGTCTCGATCACGGGTTTGATCTTTACGAAAATGGACGGCGACTCGCGCGGTGGTGCAGCGATCTCGGTCCGTTCGGTGACGGGTGTGCCGATCAAGTTTATCGGTACCGGCGAGAAGTTGGATGCGTTGGAAGTGTATGACCCGGCGCGCATGTCGTCGCGAATTTTGGGCATGGGCGATATGATCGGTTTGATCGAAAAAGCCGAAGCCGCGTTCGATGCGGAAAATGCTGAGTCGATGCAAAAGAGTGCCGAGCGCATGATGAAAGGACGTTTCACGCTCGAAGACTGGCTCGACCAAATGAAGCAAATGAAAAAGATGGGACCCCTCGCGCAGATCATGGACATGCTGCCCGGGCAAATGGGACAAGCCGCGCGCGGCATCGATCCGAAACAGATCGAAGATAGTTTCAAGCAATCTGAAGCGATCATCAATTCGATGACGAAAAAAGAACGGCGCGACCCCGATATCCTGAACGCCTCCCGTCGACGGCGTATCGCGGCGGGTTGCGGCATGGAAGTGCAGGACGTGAATCGCCTGATCAAGCAGTTCCGTGAAGCGCAGAAGATGATGAAGATGTTCCAGAAGACGGGTGGAAAAGGATTGGGAAGGTTATTTGGATAAAAAGAATTCGGAAGTCTTTTAGACTTCCGAATTCTTTTTTGTTATGGGCAAGCCCGTTCAGGTATTCTGGAGTCGCATACCTGAACCTCTTTGAGATATTGTATCCACCGGGTGATATCTTCGTCAGAGGGTTCATATCGGAATGCGACTTGTACAAGATAGAAACTGTCGTTGCCTTCAATCGCCTTTAGATAGGTGAGTTCCGGTTTTTGCGTGGAAGAATTCAATGGGCAGTAAAGCTGCCAAAGGATAAAGTTGTATCCATTTTCAGCGCCATCTGCAACTGGGTAGGTTTCACTGTTTTCGCAGGCGCCGAACCATCTTTCGGTCAGAGTCTGCTGATACTCCTCAGGTGTGGTATTTTTTTCTCCTAAAAAGATCTCAACGGTGATCATGGTCGTCCAGTCATTAACCGACTCGCCTTCGGGGACCATCTCGCTGATAACAAAGTTGTTTTCTTGCCCCTGAAAGTCAACCTTGAAACCATCAGGAAGCCCAGCTAAAAGATTCTCGTTTTCCAAACCGGTTCCAGATTGAGTTATTTCTGTTGGAGGCTGGGTAAGGAATTCGGTTGGCATGGGTGGTACTGTAATGATGGTTTGTGGAGTTGCCGTGGCTAAACTCGGCAGGGATGCAGACGAACAAGCGAGGATGAAAATACTGGTAATGAATATTAAATTGATAGTGGACGTTGGTCTCTTCATTGTGGTAGCTCCATGGGTAAGAATATAGAAGCCATATTATGCCATAATGAGGATTTGAGAAGAAGACCATGATCGCAATTTGAGAGGGGTGTCACTTCAACTCAAGCTCCATAACAAAATCTCGTTGTGGGTCATCGCCAACGGTGAAGATGTGACTACCAACTTCTTTAAAACCCCATTTCTTATAAAACTGGATTGCCCTTGGATTTTTCTCCCAAACACCCAGCCAAACACTATCACAGCCTCTTTGCTGTGCTTCGTGAATGGCAGCTTGCATTAACGCCTTGCCGATACCTTTGCCAATATTTTCCTGGGTTGCGTAGATTCTTCGTACTTCCAGCGGATTGGTTCCCGTTATAAATTCTTCTTTACTGTTCAGAATCAGCTGTGCGTATCCACTGGGCTGACCGTCATTTTCGATGATTAGAAAAACGTTATTTGGATCAGAAAGTTCAGCGAACTGAATTTCTGGCGCGAAAGAATTCTTCAAATGCATTGCCATATTTTCAGGCGTGTTATCTTCTGCAAAAGTATCATAAAAAGTCTTTGCACCCAATTCGGATAGCATCTTTGCATCTGCTGTAGTCCCATATCGAATGTTCATTTTTGCTCCAATACTTTTTGCTATGGATAATTATCAAAGAATTGTATGCCTGTGCCTTGAAAATCGCAACGATTTCCTCCGCGCTCTCTTCACATCCAATTCACAACTGAATCCTATACTCCGTTCATAAGTTCAATCACAAGGAGAAAAAAATGAACGGAAAAATTGGTTTACGAATTGTTTCAGCTTTGGTGTTGCTCGCAGCACTGGCTGGCATTGCCTTCTTCGCTTTTCAGGCAGGTGTCGCCCAGGGTTCGCC
Organism: uncultured Anaerolinea sp.; assembly: GCA_964568115.1. Lineage (GTDB taxonomy): Bacteria > Chloroflexota > Anaerolineae > Anaerolineales > Villigracilaceae > Defluviilinea. The sequence goes on along the minus strand of CAZMQE010000046.1, from coordinate 14,381 downwards.
AGTCACCATTGAGGCGCCTACGGGTCAGACTGTGCCCATGATGCCTTATTACGGTCACGGATACGGTATGCCTTTCCAGCGCCATTTTGGTTTTGGCTTGGGTTGTTTTGGTCCCTTACTCGGGTTCTTCCTGATCGTCCTCGCCTTCAAGTCCTTCCGCATGTTGCTGTGGGGTCCACGTTGGGGACGCATGGGACATCACGGCGGTCATGGGCCTTGGGGTCGGCATTGGGAGAACGGTGTCCCGCCGATGTTTGAAGAGTGGCACAAGAAAGCGCATGGAGAACCCGCTGAAGACAAGAAAGAATAAGAACGTATAATTGTGTAGGGACGGAGCAATGCTCCGCCCCTACAATAACAACATGAAAACCATCCTCGTTGTAGACGACGAACCCAAGATCACCCAACTCGTGCGCGATTATCTGGAGCGTGCGGGATTTGGCGTTCTGGTTGCACATGACGGGAAGAAAGCCTTATCCATCGCGAAGACAGAAAAACCAGACGCGGTCATTCTGGACCTGGGCTTGCCTCAGCTCGATGGGCTGGATTTTACCCGTGAGTTTCGCAAAACCTCCAACGCGCCGATCATCATGCTCACCGCCCGTGCCGAAGAATCGGATAAACTCATCGGGCTCGAACTCGGCGCGGACGATTACATGACCAAGCCTTTCAGCCCGAAAGAATTGGTAGCGAGAGTCCGTGTAGTATTTCGACGGATTGAAAATGCTGCAAATGCTGGATCGGAGATCATCCGCTACGGAGACCTGACCCTCGATGTCCCGCGGATGCGCGTGACGGCAACGAAACGTGAGGTCGAAGAGCTGACCCCAACCGAATTTGAATTGCTCGCCACACTAGCCCGCCAACCAGGGCGTGTCTTCACCCGTGCTCAAATTTTGGATGCGATCCACGGCGTAGCATTTGAATCCTATGAACGGGCGATTGACGCTCATATCAAGAATATCCGCCGCAAGATCGAAGTTAAAGCCAGTGAGCCGAAGTATGTGATTACGGTGTATGGTGTTGGTTATAAGTTTGCGGATAGATAACAAGGGTAGGGGCGAAGCACTGCTTCGCCCCTACGAGAACCTATGAAACATCGTTTTTCCTTTTCCCATCGTCAACGCCCGCCGTGGTGGCCCGAGAATGAAGAATGGCCTCCGCGTCGTTCTGCGCGTGGTTGGCGGGGCATGCATCCCAACCCGTTCTTTCGGAGAGTGGGTTGTTTATTTCGCATTTTCAATTTTATCGGGGTGGTTGTATTCATTTTTGTTGTTTCATATATATTGGACTATTTTGGAATAGCGCATATCTCGATCGGTTCATTTTCATGGCTATTGATACCGATTGGCGTCCTCTTTGCTGTTTTTGTGATTGCCTTACTGGTTTTTGCCTCTGTGCGTTTACGGCGTATGTCCATGCCGTTGGACGAATTGCTGGACGCCTCGGGTAAAGTGGCTGAGGGTGATTATTCGGCGCGCGTGGAAGAGAAGGGCTGGCCCGAGGTCCGCGCGTTGGCGCATGGATTTAATACGATGGTGGAGAAATTACAGCTCAGTGACCAGCAACGCCGCAATATGCTGGCGGATATTTCGCACGAGCTGCGTTCACCGATCACGGTCATGCAAGGGAACTTGGAAGGGATGATCGATGGCGTTTATGCACCTGACAAAGAACGCTTGAAGTCTCTGTACGACGAAACTCAAATCCTCTCACGATTGGTGGATGATCTGCGAACACTCTCTCTGGCTGAAAGCGGGTCATTACAGTTAAAACGCGAGCCAACAGATTTGGGTCTGTTGATGCGTGAAGTGGTGACCGCCTTTGAATCTCAGGCGCATGAGAAAGAGATCAAAATTGAACTGGCACTTGGCGATATTGCAGAACTCGAGATTGACCCACAACGTATCCGTGAAGTGCTGTCTAATTTGATGGGCAATGCGCTGCGCTATACACCCAGTCAAGGGGTGGTGAAGGTTGGGGCGGCTGAATCAGGCTCTGGCTTGGAAAGAAGCGTGCTGGTTTATGTCCAGGATAGCGGACCGGGGATTGAATCCGCGGATTTGAGCCGCATCTTTGACCGATTCTATAAATCCAGTGATTCGGGTGGGATGGGGTTGGGCTTGTCCATAGCGAAGTATTTAGTCGAGGCGCATGGCGGGAAAATTTGGGCGGAGAGTGCCGCGGGGCAAGGGACGAAGATTTCGTTCACATTGACGGCGTAAGGGCGTGGTAAAATACGAGCCTGTGATTTCAGCCCGCATGTGTCCTTTCACACACACCTCTCTATGCCTGTCTGAGACGCAAAACAATCTAAGGAGATAAAGAAAGATGGTTCGTTTACGTTTACGTCGTATTGGTTTGAAGGGTCAGCCCACCTATCGTGTTGTCGCCGCGGACAAAGAGTCCCCTCGTGATGGCCGCTTTTTGGAAATTTTGGGCGTTTACAACCCCCGTACTCAACCCGCAACAATTCATTTGAAGGAAGACCGTGTATTTCACTGGATGAAGAACGGCGCTTTGCCGACCGAATCTGTGGAGCAGGTTTTCAAGAGCGCGGGCGTGATGGATCGCTGGGAACGCTTCAAGAAGGGTGAGTCGATCGAGACTCTCTTGAAAGAAGCCGAACAAGCTGAGGCTATTCGCGCTGCTACTTTGACGACAAGCAAGAAAAAATAATTATTATTATCCTGGCGAAGGTATTTTGCCTTCGCCAGGATACAAGGCATTATATGAAAGAACTGATTGAATACATTGCCAAGTCTTTAGTCGAACATCCTGATGAAGTGCAAGTGCGCGAGTCGGGAGGTGGTTCCCGGGTCCGCATTGAGTTGAGCGTCTCAAAAGATGACATGGGGCGCGTCATCGGCAAAGGCGGCAAGGTCGCCAACTCCATTCGGACACTTCTACGGGTGGCGGCTGAAAAAGAAGGCAAGCAAGCCACGCTCGATGTGGTAGAGCCAGAATAATGGCTGATCAAAAGAATCTTTCAGGCTCGCCGATTGGCGAGCCTCTTTATTTGAGTGTCGGCTTTTTGCGACGCCCGCATGGGTTGGCTGGCGAGATCATTATGGACCTGCATACCGACTTCCCTGAGCGCATGAAGGCGGGCAGAAAACTTTTTGTGGGTGATGAACACAAGCCTATGACCCTCGAAGCTGTGCGTGTGCATGCCAAGGGACTGTTAGTGAAGTTCAAAGATATTGACACGCCTGATGATGCAGGTATGTTTCGCAATCAATGGGTCTTTATCAAAGCCAAAGATGCACCGCCGTTGCCTGATGGTCAAATTTATCAATATGAGCTTATCGGATTTAAAGTTGTGGACGAGAACGAGAATCCGCTTGGGACGTTGGATGAGATTTTGGAAACTGGTGCCAATGACGTGTATGTTGTGAAGGATGACGCTGGCACGGAGATTTTGTTGCCTGCGATTCCCTCGGTCATTCTGGACTTGGATACGGGTCGCCGTTTACTAAAAGTTCATTTACTTGAGGGGTTGTAGTGCGAGATACTATCTCGCACTACCGAAATTTATGGAAGATAAAAAATACTGGATCGGTTTCAACTTAATTAAAGGCATCGGCGCTGTCCGCATGCAGGGACTCGTTTCGTATTTTGGCGAGTTGGAGTCTGCGTGGCGGGCGTCACCGGTTGATTTGGCTGGGGCAGGCTTGGGGTTGAAGGTAATCGAGCGCGTCATCCAGGCGCGTGAGAATGTAGACCTGGATAAAGTGTGGGAGAAGATCGAAAAGCAGGGCATCAAGATTTTGACATGGCAGGATGAAGCGTATCCGCAACGCCTGAAAGAGATTGACCAACCGCCACCCGTGCTGTATATTCGCGGCGAATATTTGCCTGATGATCTGTTTGCGGTGGCGATCGTTGGGACGCGGCGTGTGACACCCTATGGTAGACAGATCACAGAAGAACTTTCTGCTTACCTCGCTGCCAATGGTATGACCGTGATCAGCGGTCTGGCGCGTGGTGTGGATGCGGTGGCGCATCAAGCCACGTTGAAAGCAGGTGGGCGCACGATCGGTATCCTTGGTTCAGGCGTGGATAAGATCTATCCGCCTGAACATCGTGGGCTGGCAGAACAAATGATGGAACGTGGTGCGATCATCAGTGATTATGCTCCGGGAACACCGCCAGAAGCCTCAAACTTCCCGCCGCGGAATCGAATTATTTCAGGTTTATCATTGGCGGTCGTTGTGATCGAAGCGGGCGAGACCAGCGGCGCGTTGATCACAGCAGAGTTTGCCGCTGAACAAGGTCGTGAAATCTTTGCAGTGCCGGGTAGTATCCTTGCACCGCAAAGTAAGGGCACGAATAAGTTGATCCAGAAAGGTGCTCAACCTTTATTGAGCGTCACCGACTTGATGCAGGCTTTGGATATCACGCGGGTTGGCGAACACAAAGCTGCTCGCAAGATCATGCCTGCCGATGCGACCGAAGCAAAGTTGTTAACGGTGTTATCAAGTGAGCCCTTGCATGTGGATGAAATCCGTAATCAAGCTGAATTACCTATCGAGAAGGTTTCAGCTGCTTTGGCGCTGATGGAACTTAAGGGTATGGTCCGTCAGGTGGGTGGGATGAATTATGTTGCGGTTCGTGAGGTACAATCAGAATATCGGGTGGATGAGTAGACGGGTAAACAAGAATAAAGGTAACAGGTGATGGAAATTGTTAGATATACACTTGTTTACGTATTTCTTTGTGTCCGTGTATACTTTCCACATATCACTTAACCGGGATGAATAACCAATGACCGAACATGCATATGCTGTTATCATGGCTGGAGGTGGCGGAACCCGCCTTTGGCCCGTTTCCAGAAGAGAAAAGCCAAAACAGTTATTGCCTTTGCTGGGCGCGGAAACTTTGTTTCAAAGTACAGTTGCGCGCCTTGAGAATCTTTTCCCGCCTGAAAGAATTCTGGTGGTCACGGTTGCGGAGCAGGCACGCGAAATGCAACAGCAAGTCCCTGCCATTCCTGTTGAAAATTATTTGATCGAACCTGCTCCACGCGGGACAGCCTCTGTGGTAGCATTGGCGGCGGCCGTGCTCCAGAAACGCGACCCGCAGGCTGTGATGGCGATCCAAACTGCGGACCATCACATCCGAAACCGGGATTTGTTCAATTATCTGATCACGACGTCTCTGCAAGTTGCAGATCAAAATTATCTGGTCACACTCGGGATCACGCCCACATTCCCGTCCACGGGTTATGGTTATATTCAACAAGGCAAACCGTTACCCGGTGATTATAAGTATCCGGTGTACACTGTCAAAAGCTTCAAAGAGAAACCTGACGAGGTCACCGCACAGCAATTACTACGCAGCGGCGATCATTCATGGAATAGCGGTATGTTCGTCTGGCGGGTGGATGCGATCCTTGCTGAGATCGAGAAGCAAATGCCAGGCTTATTTGATGCGGTGAATAAAATTTCGTCAGCCTGGAACACACCTGAAAAAGATGAAGTCTTACGGGTTCAATGGAATGACCTAAAAAGCCAGACGATCGATTACGGTATTATGGAGAAGGCTGAGCGTGTAGCTGTCCTGCCAGCGGGTGGATTAGGCTGGAGTGATGTAGGTTCCTGGGATTCGCTTTTTGAGGTATTGTTGCCCGACATGAACGGGAATGTTGCTACGAGTGCCCAGCATCATCTTGCGCTGGATACTCATAATACATTGGTGTTTGGCTCTGGCGATGAACGTTTGATCGTAACGATCGGCTTGGATGATATGGTTGTGGTTGATTCTGGCGATGTATTGATGATCTGCAAGGTGGATCAATCGCAAAAGGTGAAGGATGTTGTAGAACATTTGAGGAAACATAATCAGGAGAAATACCTTTAGTATGATGATGGTTGGGATGGTAGGAATAGTCCTGGCTGTTTGGGAGACATAATGGAAGCTTATTGTATGAAATGCAAGACCAAGCGTGAGATGCAGGACCCTGTTGCGAGTTTTAACGCAAAGGCGTCACCTGTCACGATTGGAGTTTGCTCAGTGTGTGGGACAAAACTTTATCGCATGGGCAAGACTGAAGCGCATGAGGGCATGCCTCCGCCGCCAAAGCCTGAAAAACAGGTGAAAGTGGAGAAGCGCGACGGAAAACTCGTGATCGTGGAGTCGCCTGCCAAAGCCAAGACCGTGGGGCGTTTCCTTGGCAAAGGCTACACAGTGCGCGCATCGGTTGGACATGTGCGCGACCTATTAAAGTCACAGCTCTCGGTGGATGTGGATAATAACTTCACGCCGAAGTACCGTGTACCCAATGAGAAGAAAGAAGTGATCAAAGAGCTCAAGAAACTTGCGTTGAAGGCGGAAGAGGTTTATCTCGCAACCGATCCTGACCGCGAAGGCGAGTCGATTTCATGGCATTTGCTCGAAGCTGCGCAGATCGATCCAGCGCGCGCCAAGCGTGTGGTTTTCCATGAGATCACCGAACCTGCCATCAAAGAGGCTTTCGAGCATCCGCGCCAGATCAACATGGACCTGGTAGATGCGCAACAGGCACGTCGTATTTTGGATCGTTTGGTTGGCTATAGCATCAGCCCCATTCTCTGGGAGAAGGTGCGTGGCAGATTGTCAGCGGGGAGAGTTCAATCGGTGGCTCTCAGGTTGATCGTTGAGCGCGAACGCGAGATCGATGCGTTCATCCCGGTTGAATATTGGTCGATTCATGGAGAGTTTAAGCCCGAAGGTTTGAAGTCGTCTTTTATTGCCAAGCTGGCGCGTATCGATGATCAGGAGCCGGTGCTGTCGAACGAAGAGACGGTCAAGCCGATTCTGATCGACATGGAGACTGCGGCGTATTCGGTCACTAAAGTTAAGCGCGGCGAACGCAGACGCAAGCCATCGGCTCCCTTTACAACATCCACGTTGCAGCAGGAAGCCTCACGTAAATTAGGCTTTACAGCACGGCGTACGATGGCGTTGGCGCAGGGTTTATACGAAGGTCAGGATATTGGTAACGGCGGCACGACAGGTTTGATCACCTATATGCGTACCGACTCAACCAATGTATCTCTGATCGCCCAGGCGGAAGTGCGTGACTATGTCAGCGGAAAATATGGAAATGATTATTTGCCAGCTGAACCGCCAGTCTATAAAACGAAATCTGCGAACGCTCAAGAGGCGCATGAAGCGGTTCGTCCGACATCCGCAATGCGTGAACCGGAACAAGTCAAGGATTTTCTCGACCCGGCGATGTTCAAGCTCTATCGCTTGATCTGGCAGCGCTTTGTGGCTTCACAAATGGAATCAGCGATCTACGATACTTTGCAAGTAGAAGTGACTGGTAAAACGAGTGCCCATGAATATCTGATGCGCGCCTCTGGTTCAGCCGTAAAGTTCGCAGGCTTTTTGGTTGTGTACGAAGAAGCCAAAAATGAAGATGTCAAAACTGAAGATGACGAAGAGAACGTCAGAATTCCCGTGGGTATTGCTGAAGGGCAAAAGAGCGAGCTCGTGCATTTGATCCCCGAACAGCACTTTACCCAGCCGCCTCCGCGCTACTCAGAAGCCTCGCTGGTGCAAGCCTTGGAAGAAGATGGCATTGGACGTCCGTCCACGTATGCGCCGACGATTTCTACCATTCAAGCGCGTGGTTATGTACTTCGCGAAGAGAAGCGCCTATCGCCGACTGAGATCGGTATTCAAGTCAATGATTTGATGGTCCAATATTTTTCCGATATTGTGGATTATCAATTCACAGCACGTATGGAAGAAGACCTGGATATGATCGCCAACGGTCAAGCTGAGTGGGTCGAGGTGATCCATGAGTTCTATCAACCCTTTGCCGAGGATCTCAAAAAAGCGCAAGCTGAGATGCCTGTCACCAAAAGCGGACCTGAACCGATCGGGCGTATTTGTCCCGATGACGGTGGTGAATTAGTCATTCGCTATGGGCGCTTTGGTAAATTTATTTCTTGTGCGAATTTCCCGACCTGCCGTTATACCGAACCATGGCTGGAAAAGATCGGGGTCTTGTGTCCGAAAGATCATGGCGAATTGGTTGCGCGTAAAACCCGCAAGGGCCGCGCCTTCTACGGTTGTATCAATTATCCGACCTGTGATTTCACCTCCTGGAAGAAGCCGCTCAAGCAGCCCTGCCCGAAATGTAATGGCTTGTTGGTTGTATCCAATAAGCGCGAAGCGCAATGTGTAAATTGTCAGGAGTCCTTCCTCTTGGAAGAGATCGTGCCTGAATCTACTGATTAGGAGTTACCATGCATTTTATGCCCCATCCATATCTTGATCCCGGGTCTGGCAGTTTTTTGATCCAGCTCGCGATCGCTGCTGCCCTGGGACTGGCTGTTGCCGTCCGTGCTTCCTGGGGGAAGATCAAAGGTTGGCTTGGAATCAAATCAAAGCCCGAAGAAGACGATGACGACTCAGACAACTAGCGGACAAGCGCAGCAGTCCTTTGGACAACTTTCCGCTTCTTTCCGGGACCCAAGCGGGTTCCTGTTTTCTCGAAGCGGAGTCCTGTACCGACAGGTGAATCGGGCGTACGAACAAGAGTATGCGCGTCTCATGGAATCAGGTTTGTATGAGAAGCTGGTCAAGGCTGGGTTGTTGATCCCGCATGTTGAGGTGGAGCAGGCTCCGGCTGAGAAAGAATCGGCTTTTAAAATCATCCAACCGGAACGCGTGCCGTTCATCTCATATCCGTATGAGTGGTCGTTTGGTGAGTTGAAGTCCGCTGCGCTGGCGACGTTATCGATCCAGAAGCGGGCGTTGAAGTTGGGCATGGCGTTGAAAGATGCGAGCGCCTACAACATTCAATTTGTGCGCGGCAAAGCGACGTTGATCGATACGCTGTCTTTTGAGATCTATAAAGAGGGTGAGCCGTGGGTGGCATATCGTCAATTTTGCCAGCACTTTCTGGCGCCACTGGCGTTGATGGCGTTGAAGGATGTACGCTTGAGTCAATTGCTGCGTGTGTATATTGACGGCGTGCCGCTGGATCTGGCGAGTGAACTGCTGCCATCCAAGACCCGTTTTAATTTTGGTTTGCTGACGCATATCCATTTGCATGCCGGTGCACAGAAAAAATATTCGGGTGAGGAAGTGAAGTCACGCAGCGGTTCGATGAGTAAACAGGCGATGACTGGCTTGATCGAAAACCTGGAAGCCACGATCCAAAAATTGGACTGGACGCCGCGCGGCACCGAATGGGGAAATTATTACGACATCACCAATTATTCTGATGCTGCCTTTGAACACAAGAAGCAACTCGTAGGTGAATGGACGCGACGACTCCAGCCCGCGCTAGCATGGGACCTGGGTGCGAACAATGGTGTCTTTAGCCGTGTCGTGAGTTCGGCTTGCCCGTATGTGGTTTCCTTTGATATTGACCCTGCCGCGGTGGAGCAAAACTATCGGCAAGTGAAGAACGATAAAACCGAGAATCTGTTGCCGCTGTTATTAGACTTGACGAATCCCACACCAGCCATCGGTTGGGCGAATCGCGAACGTGATTCCTTTGGCGCGCGCGGTCCCGCGGATATGGTGCTGGCATTGGCAGTGATCCATCATCTGGCGATCTCGAATAATGTGCCTTTGCCGCAACTGGCTGATTTCTTTGCCGAGACCGGAAAATGGCTGGTGATCGAGTTTGTCCCCAAGCCGGATAGCCAGGTGCAGAAGCTGTTGGTTTCAAGAAAAGATATTTTCCCCAACTACACGCGCGATGGATTTGAAGCCGCATTTAAGGCACGCTTCACCATCCATGAGGCGGTTGAGATCCGAGAATCGGAACGGGTCTTGTATCTCATGGAAAGTCACTAGGTTTTTGGTACTTTCGATGGTTGTTTTGCGCAACGTATGGTATATAATTGAACTGACCTCCAACACGAAAAAAGGAATGAGCATATGGAAGCTGTAACAGCGATCATCAAAAACCTTCTCAAGAATCCCCGCATGACATTGATAGTAGGAGTGGTGATGGGTTTACTCCTTGGCTTGATCGTAGGCTGGGGACTATGGCCCGTCCAGTGGACAGACGCAGCACCAGATGTGTTGCGCGCCGATCTGCAGGAAGATTATATGCGTATGGCGATCGATTCGTATCGCGCAAATAAGAACCTGAACCCGCAAGCCGCAGCTGACCTTGCTGTTACGCGCTGGGATAATTTGGGGACGGCGGCTGGTCCAACCTATGGAAGAGTCCAGGTCAACCCGAGTTATTTAGATCCAATCTCCATTCAGGATTTCAAAACCATTATTGAGTCGCGCAAGGGACCGATCGATACCAATGCTCCTGTTCAGCAGACTTCGGCAGTGGGTAAATATATTGGGTATGCGGCGATCGTTGTTTTACTGCTCGTAGTTGCGGCTGGCGGGTTGTATTTGTACCGTTTGCTTCGTAAAGGTCCTCGTACCGTGACTGTGGCAATGCAAGCTGTAGAAGCCAGCAAGAGCGCCGAGAAGACCGATTTCCAGGCATTGGGACTGGCACCGCCCATTACGCAAACCATGACGACCTACGTGCTCGGGGATGACCTGTATGACGAATCCTTTAGCATTGATACCGGCGGCGGCGAATTCCTGGGTGAGTATGGTGTGGGCGTCTCTGAAACCATAGGTGTCGGCGAACCGAAGAAGGTTGCGGCACTTGAGATCTGGTTGTTCGACAAGAACGATATCAAGACAGCGACCAAGGTGTTGATGTCGGAACATGCCTATAACGATCCCAACATCCGTGCGCGGCTTGAGCCAAAGGGCGAGTTGGTGGTTGTCAAAGCGGGCGAGCAGGTTCTGCTCGAAACCCAGACTTTACAACTGCTGGCGACCATCGTGGATATGGATTATGGAACCGGTGCCATGCCTCAGAAAAGCTACTTTGACCGCATCACACTGGAACTGGCGATCTGGCCCCGCAGTGGACAGTGACCTTAACCTCTGAATCAAAAACAGACCGGCGCATTTGCCGGTCTGTTTTTTTTATACTCTGGAGTGCAGGAGCAAGCTCCTGCTTTTGCGGGGGCTTAGCCCCCGCAGGAACACAAGTCTTTATTCCACCTTGATGATCTTGAATTTGATCTTCCCGCCCGGGGTTTCGGCTTGTACCACATCGCCGACTTTGTGATTCATGAGCGCGCTGCCGATCGGCGATTCGTTGGAGATCCTACCGATCCGCGGGTCCGCTTCTTTGCCGCCCACCACATAAAATACTTCGGGCTCGAAATCTTCCTCTTGAACGGTGACATGCGAGCCGACGGTCACATAGTCAGTGTGTTTGTTTTCGATGATGACCGCTGTACGCAATACAGCTTCGATCTCCTGAATGCGACCCTCCAGAAAACCCTGGTCCTCTTTGGCTTTGTGATAGTCCGCGTTTTCAGAGAGATCGCCCATTTGGATGGCAGAGCGCAGGCGCTGGGATAGTTCTTCGCGGCGGATGCCGGTCAGTTCAGCGAGTTCAGCCTTGAGTTTGGCTTCGCCTTCGGGGGTTAGATACGTTTTTTGTGACATGCTATACCTCTTTGTTTATGGCTTCTCGAGTTGGTTGAATAATTTCTGGTGTTCTTCGATGGCGTAGCGGTCGGTCATACCCGCAATGTAATCGCAGATGGTCCGTTCGAGTCCGCGCTGTTCGATCACTTTATGCACGGTCGTGGGCAGCATGGACGGCTCGGAGCGATAGGCGTTGAACAGGTCGGTGATCAAGCGCTCGGCTTTGACCTGCATGCGGACCACGCGGTAATGGCGATAGAGTTTCTTGTACAGAAAATCCTTGAGCTCACGGTTACGGCGCTGCATCTCCTCACTGTAACCAATAACATTGTACTTGAGCTTTTGAAGATCGAGCGCAGACTTTGCCTTGCTCTCCTTCAGGCGCTGGTCGGTCGTCTCAAGCATGTCGGTGACCATGATTCCGACCAATTGACGGATCATGCGATGGCGTTCCATGTCATCGAGGGTGTGACCGTGCCAGTTGTAGGTGTCGCATAAAATTTCCCATAATGCGATGCCCTCGAGCATGTGCGGGGTGATCATGCCGGAGCGTAGACCGTCATCCAGATCATGAGTCGTGTAGGCTAATTCGTCAGCGACGTTGGCGATCTGAGTTTCCAAGTTGCCGCGCAGTTCGGGATTGAAATCACGCGCATCGGAGATATCGTACTCTGACTCATGCTTGACCATGCCTTCGCGGACTTCCCAGGTTAAGTTCAAACCCGGGAACTCGGGATAACGCTGTTCGAGTTCGGTGACAATGCGCAGGGACTGTTTGTTATGGTCGAAGCCGCCGTAATCTTTCATCAGCCGTGCAAGGACAACTTCGCCGGAATGCCCGAAAGGGGAGTGACCGAGATCGTGGGCGAGACAGATCGTTTCCACGAGGTCTTCGTTGCCGCCGAGGGCACGCGAAAGCGTCCGACCAATTTGAGCAACTTCCAGCGTGTGGGTGAGGCGGGTGCGGAAGTAGTCGCCTTCGTAGTTGATGAAGACCTGCGTCTTGTATTCGAGTCGTCGAAAGGCGGTGGTGTGCAGGATGCGGTCGCGGTCGCGTTGGAAGGCGGTGCGGTATTCCGGTTCGTTATCGAGATAGGCACGCCCCTTGGAGTCCTTGCTGCGCGAACCGTAGGGCGCAAGGCTTTTGTGTTCGATCTCCTCAAGTTGCTGGCGGGTGAAGAACATGGCGGATCCTTCTAATAAAGATGTCATTGCGAGCCGCCGTTTTTAGCGGCGCGGCAATCTCATCACAATCGGGAGATTGCTTTGTCGCCCGAAGGGCTCCTCGCAATGACATGAAAGTTGTGGGGCGAGAGGGGGTCGAACCCTCACGTTGTTACCAACGACAGATTTTAAGTCTGTTGCGTCTGCCGATTCCGCCATCGCCCCAGATGTTCTAGTTCAAACATCGGCTATATTTTACTATAAAAAACATAACCGTCATTGCGAGCCTGATAAGGCGAAGCAATCTCCCTTATTGCGGGCTACACCCTCGCCGTTTGAGGCTCGTCGCAACGAAGGAAAGTTTGTATTCCATCGTTAGATGTATTTCTGTTTAGGGGTAAAATCTGATGAATAGAAAGGCTGGAGATTATGAAGAATGGTTTTTCCCTAATAAAGAAATTGAGTAGTAATCCAGAAGGTTTAGATAAAGAAGAGGGGAGCTAGAATGGATGATTTGTTACTGAATGATATTATTCTCAAATTTCAAAGAGGGGAGGAACAACTCCAAAACTTTCTTACTCAACTCAAGGATATTAATGCTAAAGACCCAATAAAACTTGATTTCAAGCGTGTAGAATCTTCTCCTGATACTTTTGAATATGCTTTATATGTTTCTTACGTCCCTACTATTAGAAAAGAAATTGGGATACTGTTAGGTGAAGTTGTTCAGAGCTTTAGAGTGTCTTTAGATTACCTTACTTGGGCTTTATATAAAAAGAGTGGGATGAATTTACTCGAAAAAGAAGAAATAAATATAGGTTTTCCTATAGGTGATAATAAGCCTGCTTTTGACAATCAGATTAAGAAAAAGCATCTTTCCCATCTTCTACCTGACCAACTTGCGATAATAGAAAAATACCAGCCCTATCAAAACACAACTGGCGGAATCTCTATAGGCTATCTTCAAAAACTTTCTAATACTGATAAACATAGAATTATTGTCCCGGTTGGTATTGTTCCCCAAGAATTTGAGGCTAAGCTCAAACCCGAAGGTGCAAATATCCTCGAAGCAAAAAAATGCTATCTTGATGGACAAGAGTTGAGCAATGGCACAATAATTTTGACACTTGTCACGGATGGAGAACCAGAAAAATGGAAAGCTTTTATGGAATTAAAAGCCTCTTTTGCTATTCCAAAGTCCATTATTGAACCACCTCCTCTATTTACTTTAGCTCCAGTTGACCAAGTTTTAGAAGGTATTAGACAAACTTGCTTTGATGTAATTTCTGAATTTAGATACATTATATAAAATAACAACTCCCGACTGGGGAGTTGTTATTAGTAATACATTACACTCTTGCGCTTGACCTTACTTCGAAATACTTTCCAGCCTCGACGCGTTATCTCGATTAGATACATATCCAGTGTACAAATCCTTGAACATGAAGGGCAGGTACAGGATCAAGAACGTAATCACGCCGAGCGCTTCCATGTACAGGATGTAGATGGGCCACTCGGGTAACAAGTCCAATAGGCTCGCGGTCTCTGGTTTGTGATTGATCATCAGGTAATTGCTGCCAATAGCGTTGTTCAAGAAGTACACGGGGATCATATACAGGTTCATCCACACGGCAACCCGCAGAATGGATTTCCAGGTGGGACGCAAGCCTTCGCATACGGTCATGTAGATCGCGGAGGTGACGATCAGTCCGTGTGAGATGAAGGTTTGGAAGAATCGAAAATGG
>CAZMQE010000045.1:0-17105 GCA_964568115.1 uncultured Anaerolinea sp. | reverse complement strand
TCAAGAACGGACGCTACGACAACATCCCGATCGATATTGTCACCAGCACGAAGAAAACGGTCAACGTGGATCGCTTTTATAACACCGATCGCCTGCGCCCGAAGTTCGAAAGCTTTGAGATGACGCCGCTGTTCATTATGACCAGCGATGCGATTTAAAAATCTTTTTAGCCACGGATTACACTAATTATCACAGAATAAGCCGAACCACTAAAATGGTTCGGCTTATTTTTTCTTTTCAAGAAAAGAATCTGAAATCCGTGTTTATCCGTGCAATCCGTGGCTGAATGACTTAACTTAAAATCAATTATTCTTCCCGCTTGATCTGGAACGTATCAAAATCCCTCGCTACGCTGGTGTTGGGAAATAACGCTTGTGCTTCCTTGATGACATCCTTCTCACGATAGCGACGCGAGATATGTGTGAGGATCAACTTCTTGACGCCCGCCTTGATCGCGAGTTCCGCGCCCTGGCGGGCAGTGAGATGCGAGAACTGGCTTGCCATCTCGGTCTCTTCATCTAGGTAGGTAGATTCGATCACCAATGCGTCCGCATCTTTGCAGACCTCGACGAGATTTTCAGTTTTCCCCGAGTCACCCACAATGACGAGTTTCACGCCCTTTTGAACTGGACCCAGCACATCTTCGGGTGTGATGCGTTTGCCGTCAGCCAAAGTGATCTCGTTGCCAGCGACCAGCTCGCGGCGTTCAGGTCCGAACGGCACGCCAAGTTCAGTCGCTTTTTCATTCAAGAACGGACGGCGCGCCTTGCCCTCGAACACATAGCCCAGGCAATCCGGTCCGCGATGCGAAACGGGAAAGGCCGTCACCGTGAAATCATCCGTTTCAAAGATGATGCCGGGCTTGATCTCATTCATGCGAAAGGGCATGGGTGGCTTGTTACCGCGCAAGACAACGCCATCCAGCAAAGCGCGCACGCGTTCCATGGTGGCATGCCCGGCGTAAATATCGAGCTCCTCGATCGCTTCCCAGCGCATGAACGTGGACATCAATCCGCCCAGCCCCAGAATATGATCGAGATGTCCGTGTGTCAATAAAATGCGGGTGAGATTTTTAAAGCCGGTGCCCGATTGTAAAATTTGACGTTGGGTGCCCTCGCCGCAATCCACTAAAAATCGATGTTCATCGTGTTTAACGATCTGCGCCGCGAGTCCGCGCTTGGCAGAAGGTGCAGATGCCGAAGTGCCGAGAAAAAGTATTTCAAACAATGGTTGATCCTCAAGAAATGTTGTGTTGCAATTTTACCCCATATAAGAAAACAGACCATTTGTGCTATGCTACAATTAGCCCATGCCACTGAAGATACCCTTCTCAGCATCCAATAAATCAGACACCCAGCCCAAAGGCAAAGCGCCCGCCGCAAAAGGCAAAGGCGGACCTGCGCCGAAAGGCAAAGCTGGAGGCTCACCGACTCCTAAAAAAGGACGGGGGCTGCCTCCGCCTCCTCCGCAGCCGGAACCTGCTCCGCCTACCTGGTGGGAGACTCTCAGCCCGGAGCGTAAGCTCGATGTCGTTGGCGGGATCATGGCTGTGGTGGGATTGCTCACCGTACTCATCCTCTTCTCTGCCCAACGCAGTCCGCTGACCGCGAGCATGATGCGCGGCATGTCACAGATCATTGGTTGGGGTATATATATTTTGCCTGTGGGCTTGATCCTCATGGGTATGTGGCTGGTCTTACGGCGCATTGAAAAACTTCCGCCGCTTTCTCTTGAACGCGCGACCGGCATCATTTTATTTTTCCTGTGGTTACTTGCGTTCATGCACGCCATTTATGTGCCAATCGAATTCGCGGATCAAGCCGCATTGGAAGGCGTGGGTGGGGGCTATGTAGGTAGTCTGATTGAAAAAATATTGTTCAATAGTCTGGGCGCAGGTGGAGCCTGGGTGGCACTCATCGCCTGGTTGGTGATCGTAGTCACCATGATCTTTGATATTAATGTGGAAGACTTATTCCGCTGGGTGAACCCGGTGATGGTGAAGGTTCGCGCGTTGTTGGTGAAGCCCAAGGTTCAAACGGGCGAAGCCTTTTTGCCGCAAGATGCTGATGGGTACACAACGTTGAATCGACCTGCGCCCAGCCTTCCGCCCGGCACACCTATCGCGCCTGTGACCACGGTCAAAGTGCCAGATGCCGTCATCAATTGGAAACTACCCGATATCAAAGATATTCTCGATAAGGGTACGGCTTCAGCGGTCAATGAAGAATTTGTGCAACAACGCGCCCGGTTAATTCAGGAGACGCTGGCATCTTTCGGCGCACCGGTGCAGGTAGTTGCGATCAACCGTGGACCTTCGATCACGCAATTCGGAGTGGAGCCGCTCTTCGTGGAGACGCGAGGCGGAGTCCGCACGAAAGTCCGCGTGAATAAAATTGCGTCCTTGGCTGATGATCTGGCTCTCGCGCTCGCCGCGCCGCGCATCCGTATTCAGGCACCCGTGCCCGGACATAGTTACGTGGGCATCGAAGTGCCGAATGACGAGATGGCATTGGTCGCTTTGCGCGATCTGTTGGAAAGTGATGCATTGAAGAAGAACACGAATGCGTTGCGGTTTGCGCTCGGCAAAGATGTGACCGGACACCCGATCAACACCACGCTCGAGAACATGCCTCACTTGTTGATCGCCGGTACAACTGGTTCTGGTAAATCGGTGTGTGTGAACGCTATCCTGACTTGTTTCCTTATGCATAACACACCCGATGATCTGCGCATGATCTTGGTTGACCCCAAGCGCGTGGAGTTGACGGGCTATAACGGCATTCCGCATTTACTGTCACCGGTGGTTGTTGAGATCGATCGCGTGATCGGCGCCTTGCAATGGATGACGCGCGAAATGGACAAGCGTTATCACATGTTCGCGCAGGTTGGTTCACGCAACATTGCTGACTACAACGCCAAGATGAAATTGCAGGGCATGAAGAAACTGCCCCTGCTTGTGATCGTGATCGATGAACTCGCTGACTTGATGATGATCGCTCCCGGCGAAACCGAGCAGACTATCACGCGCCTTGCGCAACTTGCGCGCGCTACTGGCATTCACATGATCCTCGCCACACAACGTCCCTCGGTGGATGTGGTCACTGGTTTGATCAAGGCCAACTTCCCGGCGCGCATTGCATTCGCAGTGTCATCCAATACCGATAGCCGCGTCATTCTCGATCAACCCGGCGCTGAAAGATTGTTGGGGCGTGGTGACATGTTATTTCAGGCACCCGATGCGCCTTCGGCTGCGCGTTTGCAGGGTGTATTTGTTTCTGACCATGAAATTCAAAACCTCGTGGAATTTTGGCGTGCACAGATCGGCGGCGCAAGCCCATATGGCGCGGCTGCTGTACCCGCAGTGGATATTCCCAAGTCAGATGTGCCGCTCAAACAAACTGCGATGTTTGAGGATATGACGGCAGTCGATTCGAATGTTGATCCATTACTTCCCGAAGCCATTGAACTTGTCCGTAAAGAGGGACGGGCATCCGTCTCCATGCTGCAGCGGCGCATGCGTATCGGCTATACCCGCGCCGCACGTATCGTGGATATGATGGAAGATAAAGGTATCGTGGGTCCGCCCGAAGGGACGACGCAACTACGCCAAATTTTGGATTACGGTCAAACCGCACCACCCAAAGACGATGGCGCGTAGCGCGAGATATTATCTCGCGCTACGTTCAATTTGTTCTTTGATATAATTTTCTCAGCGCCCCGGTAGTTCAATGGATAGAACAAGGCACTCCTAAGGCTTAGATGTGGGTCCGATTCCCGCCCAGGGCACCTTCACAAATTTCTAACGAAATATTAATATAACTGGTCTTGAAAAGTTACATGAGTAGTAGTAATATATAAAAGATGACCGCTAGGGTGCCCCCCTCACTCTGGCGGTTATCATTTAAACACCTGACACGCAAATGCTCTTTCAGGGGCTAAGCCCCTGAAAGAGCATTTTTTATTTCGCAACCTTCTTCAACACTTCTCCAAACTTTTCAAGTTCATCCAGCGTGTTGTAATGCACCGGTCCCACGCGGATCATGCCGCCCGCTTCCAGCAATCCTAAACGCTCCACGATCGCCAACGCGTAATTGTGTCCGTTCCACACATAAATATTTTCTTTCCCGATCGCATCCGCGAGTTGCTCCGGGTCTTTGCCTTCCAACGTGAACGATACCGTTGGCACACGTTCATCAAGCCGGTTCATATCCGTGACGCCGTAAATGTGCGTCCCTGGAACCGACTCAACGATCTTGATCAAGGCTTTGGATAATTCAGACTCGTACGCATGCATCGCGGACATACCCTTCTTCAGTTCCAATCTTCGACCGGTGAAGCCCGCATCTTTCCAAGCCTGAGCTTGCTCCGCTCCGAATTGCCTACCCAGCCACTCCAAATATTCCAGTGCACCCAACACACCTGCAATGCCTTCATGGTTTTGTGTGCCGGTTTCAAATTTATATGGCAGCTCATTCGAAGCCGGACGGACTTTGTATGGTTTCAGTTCATTGAGCAGATCATATTTCCCATACAACGCTCCCGCATGCGGACCAAAGAATTTATAACTTGAACAAGCCAGGAAATCACACCCAATATCCTGTACATCAATCGGACCATGCGGCGCATACTGCACGGCATCGATATACACTAACGCGCCCGCATCATGTGCCATCTTGGTTAACTTCTTAACCGGGTTCACTGTGCCAAGCAAATTGGATGCATACCCAAATGCCGCGATCTTGGGTTTCTTCTCCAATGCTCTAGCGAAATCTTCCACATCGAGTGTGCCGTCTTCCACATCAATATCCACCCACAGCAAATTGCAGCCTTTATCTTCCGCGATCAACATCCACGGCGCGATGTTCGCATCGTGATCGAGTCTCGTAACCAGAATATTATCGCCCGCCTTTAAATTCCGCGCGAGCGTGCGGGACATGTGCAGGGTCAGCGTGGTCATATTGTTGCCGAAGATGATCTCCTCGGAGCGCGATGCGTTCAGAAAATCTGCCATGGCAGCATGGGCTTCATGCAACACTTCATCGGAGCGGCGGCTGGTTTCGAACATGCCTTCATGGTTGGCGTTGTGTTCAAGCAAGTAACGGTTGATGCGGTCCAGGCTGGGTTTGGCGATCTGGGTTCCGGCGGGGTTATCCAGAAAAATAGCGGGGCGGTCTAGTGCAGGAAATTGTTGGCGGACGCGATTGATGCTTGCGCTGAGCGAAGTCGAAGTGTCGGACGGCATGTTTATACTCCTCTGATTGAATTCAAATGGGAAAGATTGTATACTTTAATTGTACTCTACCGAAAGGAGCAACAATGTTTGAGCGCATCCTGCTTGCCATCGATGGATCTGAACACAGCTACAAGTCCGCCCGTACTGCCGCCGACCTGGCACGCGCCATGAAGTCTGAAAAACTGCGAATCGTGGTTGCGTTTGATAAGATCCCCCCATTCCTTGGCGAACCAAACCTGCAACGTGTCATTGATAGCCGTCTTGCTGAAGCGCAGGAGATTTTAAAAAAGGCAGTTGAGATCGTGGGGGATGTCCCTGCCGAGGTACACACAGAGTTGATCGAAGGCGATGCGGCAGAATCGATCATCGAGGTTGCTCGTACTCGGAATAGTGACGTTATCGTGATGGGCTCGCGCGGACTCGGTCGCCTGGCAGGTTTGGTGTTGGGTAGCACAAGTCAAAAGGTTGTCGGTCACGCCCCCTGCCCGGTGCTTATTGTGCGGTAGCCAGCTTTTCAGCTTTCGCAAATTCTTCGGGTGTGTTCACATTCCAAAACGCCAGACCCTCTGGGTCTGCTGATTTAATTTCATCCATCGTCAACACGCGCACTTTTACTTGTGGAAACCACGCGATGACTTTCCATTGGTCGGCATCGATCGATTTTTCAATAGCAGGCAGACATGCTTCGCGACGATATACTGCGTGAAGCGGCTCATACCCTCCCTCGCTTTTTGCGATGACCACGTCCGCTTCTTCTTCAACGAGCAGCCTGCTCATTGTTTCGATCAGCCTTGGACTAGCGAACGGCATATCGCAAGCCACTACCGCCACAATGGGCTGTGTGGCAGAAGCGATCGCAGTGTAGAGTCCGCCGAGGGCGCCGCGCTCAGGCTTGATATCCGAAAAGAGGCGGAGATTCAGAAAGCGATAATCATCCGGGCGATTCGTCGTCACGATGATCTCGTCCGCAATGGGGGTAAGACGATCCGCGACGCGTTGAATGAGGGGACGTCCCAAAAATATTTTGAGCGCCTTATCTTCGCCCATGCGGGAAGACTGACCACCAGCTTGAATACAAACCGTAAGCATTAAGGTGTATTATAAAGGCGAGAGGTTTCTATGGCGAGATCGATCGGTGAGTTGCTTGATACATTAACAGCGCCCGGGGATTTGTATGAGAAGCTGGATGATGACGCAGTGCGGTGCTTCGCGTGCGGACATCGTTGTGTGATCCGCGCGGGCAAACGCGGGATCTGTCAGGTACGGTTCAATGTGGGCGGCGAGTTGCGTGTGCCGCATGGCTATGTCGCGGCATTGCAGAGTGATCCCATTGAGAAGAAACCATTCTTTCATGTTTTACCCAGTGCCAATGCGTTGACGTTTGGGATGCTGGGATGCGATTATCACTGTGGTTATTGTCAAAACTGGTTGACCTCGCAAGCCATGCGCGATCCCTCTTCGGATGTGTCAGTGAATTACATTCGCAAAGTCTCGCCGCAAGATATGGTGACATATGCGCGCAAGACAAAAGCCTCTGTGATCGTCTCTTCTTATAATGAGCCGTTGATCACCAGTGAATGGGCAGTTGAAATTTTTAAACAAGCAAAAGCTGCTGGGTTGATGTGCGCCTATGTTTCGAATGGGAACAACACACCCGAAGTCATGGAATATCTCGCGCCATATCTTTCGGCGTATAAGATCGATCTGAAGTGTATGAGCGACAAAAGTTATCGTTCGTTGGGCGGTGTGCTGCAAAACACATTAGATGGAATCAAGCGTGCGCATGAACTGGGTTTATGGGTGGAGATCGTGACTCTGACAATACCAGGCTTTAATGATTCCAATGAAGAATTATGGGATGCGGCGCGATTCATTGCGGGCGTTTCAAAAGATATTCCCTGGCATGTGACGGCGTTTCACAAAGACTATAAGATGACCGACCCCGATAACACCGATGCAAAGACGCTTTTACGCGCTGCCGAGATCGGACGTGAAGCTGGCTTGCGTTATGTGTACGCCGGGAATTTAACTGGCAGGGTTGGGGAGTATGAAGATACTTATTGCCCACAGTGCAACTATCGGCTGATCCAAAGAAGCGGATATGTCATCCGTGAGTATCACCTTACGGGGCAGGGGACATGTCCGAAATGCAATTCAAAAGTAGCAGGTTTGTGGCATAACGACCCCTCCAAAGTAGTGTTAAATGGGTTGGGTATGCCATTGCCCATTACCTAAAATTCCTTTTGCTGTATAATCTGTCCATTACTCGGAAGGAGGTGCCCCTGCACAAAGTATTTCCGATTTTCCCCTAGCCCGTCTGTAACTCAAATCCAATCAATATTTCTCTCAGGAGGAGAAACGTGAAACGCAAACTGTTTAACATCATATCATTGCTCGCGCTTGCCAGCATGATCCTCGTAGCCTGCGGTGGCGCAGCTACCCCCACTGCGGCTCCCGCAACTGAAGAACCTGCCGCTCCGCCCACCGAAGCCCCTGCAACTGCAGCCCCCACTGAGGCGCCTGTTGCTTATGAAGGCATGAAAGTGGAAGCGGCTGATTGCACCTATGGCGGCGAATTCAAAGCCATCGAAGCAGTCGACGCGAATACTGTCAAGTTCACCTTGTGCACCCCCGATCCTGCTTTCCTTTCAAAGGTTGCCTTCGGCGTCTTTGCAATTCAGGATAAGGATTACCTGGATGCGAATGGCGGCGATTCAGCCAAGATGAGCGAAGCCCCCAACGGCACTGGTCCTTACACAGTGAAGGAATGGGTCCGCGGCGATCATATCACCTTCGAAGCCAATCCCAATTATTGGGGTGGTGCGCCTGCAAATCAAACCTTGATCTTCCGCTGGTCTGCTGAAGCAGCGCAACGCTTGCTTGAACTGCAATCCGGCACCGTTGACGGTATCTTTGCTCCGTCGGCTGAAGATTATGAAACCATTCAAGGCGATCCCAATCTTTCCTTTGTCCCTTACCAGACTGGTAACGTTTTCTATATCGGCATGAACAACACCCTGCCGCCGTTCGACAACGAAGCGGTCCGTCAGGCTTTTGCCATGGCGGTCGATAAGAAACGCATCGTGGATAACTTCTATCCCGGCGGTTCGACCGTTGCTGAGCAGTTCATTCCTGAAAGCTTCAACCCTGGCTTTAGCACCAGCGGTGATGGCGCAACCTGGTATTCCTATGATGCCGCTGCTGCCAAGGCGGCGTTGGAAGCTGCTGGCTTTGATTTCAGCCAGACCATCACTTTGTCCTATCGCGATGTGAACCGCGTCTACCTGCCGCATGTGAACCAGGTTGCGCAGGATATCCAGGCGCAGTTGGCTGAGATCGGCGTCAAAGTCGAACTCAACAAAATGGAATCTGGTCCGTTCATCGAATCTGAATCAAAGGGTGAGCAAGCCTTCTTCCTGTTGGGCTGGGGTATGGATTATCCTGACTCCACCAACTTCTATGACTATCACTTCGCCAGCAATGCTGTGCGCTTTGGTAATGAATTCCCCGATCTCGTCACTGAGATCAAAGCTGCTGCACAACTTGGCGATCCTGCCGAACGTCAGAAGCACTATGACAACGTCAATGCGTTGATCAAACAGCACGTACCGGTTATCCCTGTGGCGCACGGCACTACCGCCGATGCTTTCCAGGCTGGTGTTGGTAATGTTGTCATTGGTCCGTTGAATGAGAACTTCGCTCAAATGACCACTGCTTCCGGACAGATCGTTTGGATGCAAGGTGCTGAGCCGATCAGCCTGTGGTGCGGTGACGAATCCGATGGTGAGACCCTGCGCGCCTGCTTGCAGGTGTACGAATCCCTGTTGGGTTATGAATACGGCGGCACCGGTGTTGTACCGGCGTTGGCTGAAACCTGGGAGTCCAATACAGACGCAACTGAGTGGACCTTCCACCTGCGCCAGGGCGTGAAATTCCACAACGGTGCGGACCTCGATGCGAACGATGTCGTGGCTTCCTATGCCGCTCAGTGGGATTACACCAACCCGAACCACAAGGGTAACTCTGGTGTCTTTGAATATCTGACCGGCTTCTTTGGTCAGTTCCTCAACGCACCCGCCAAGTAATTTCAAATCAGGGAAACTTTGTTGCCAAAGTTACTTGAGTTTCTCTAAAGTTTGTATGCCCCGAAGGTTGTTTTACACAACCTTCGGGGCATCAAAGTACCCAGGGATTTCTTTTTACTAATCTTATGTCTCAATTCCTGATCCGTCGTTTTTTCTTATTGCTTCCCGTGTTGTTTGGGATCACGTTTGTCACGTTTGCTTTGGCGCGAATTTTGCCGGGCGACCCGTGCTTTGCCATTCTTGGCGAAAAAGTGAGCCCCGAGCAATGCGATGCTTTTCGTGAGCGTGAAGGCTTGAACGACCCGGTACTGGTTCAGTTTGGGCGTTATCTTGGGGATGTGTTACATGGTGACTTCGGTGAATCATTAAAAGATAAAAGAGCTGTGACCGATATCGTATTACAGCGTCTGCCGATGACGGTGGAAGTTACCATTGGGGCGATGATGTTTTCAACTTTTTTTGGGGTTTTGCTTGGTATTATTTCAGCTGTACGTCGTAATTCAGCCATTGATGTGGGGACCATGGTCGGTGCCAACATCGGAGTATCCATGCCGGTTTTCTGGCTGGGCTTGATGTTGGCTTATGTGTTTGCGCTCAAACTTAAAGGCACACCGTTTTGGATCCCGCCTTCAGGACGACTCTCCTCGGGTATCTCGATCCCTCCGTTGACCGAGTTTTATCATATGGAAGCGGTAACCGGATTGTGGGGGGCAGTGGTCACCTTTGCATCGAATATGGTGACCTTCAATGCGCTGATCACCGGGAATTACACCGTCTTGCGCGATGCCCTTTGGCACTTAATTTTGCCGTGCGTTGCAGTTGGCACCATTCCCCTCTCCATTATTGCGCGCATGACGCGCTCCAGCATGCTTGAAGTATTAAGCCTGGACTATATCCGTACGGCGCGAGCCAAAGGTTTGCGTGAGAGGGTGGTTGTGTTGAAGCATGCCCTGCGCAATGCCCTACTCCCGATCGTGACCGTCGTCGGGTTATCAGTAGGAGGCTTGATGAGCGGCGCTGTTTTAACTGAAACTGTATTTGCATTACCCGGTGTAGGTACGCAGTTGATCAGCGCGATCCTCTCGCGCGACTACGCCGTAGTGCAGGCGTTCACGGTTGTGATCGCTTTGATCTTTGTGTTTGTTAACCTCATCGTAGATTTTTCCTACGCTTTTCTTGATCCCCGTGTTCGACTACAATAAATTTAACTATGGCATTCACTGCAAAAACACTCCCTGCTGATTCAATGACGACCATCGCTTCGCGCACTCCGCTCGAAAATGCCCTGCGGCGTTTTGTGCGGCATCGCTCGGCGCAGGTGGGTTTCGTGATCCTGGGGTTCATGGTCTTTATTGCGATTTTTGCGCCCGTGCTTGCGCCCTATAGCCCGATCGAAGTGCTTAAGGATGTAAAGCCACGCACAGATCCCTGTATTCATGCCTTTGGCTGTGACCCCAGTCTCCCCGAACATATCTTTGGCGTGGATGGGAATCGCCGGGATATGCTCTCACGTGTTCTTTTTGGTTCGCGGCTCTCCCTCGAAATTGGGGTTGCCACTGTTACATTTGCCATTATCGTGGGGACGTTGTTGGGTGCCATTGGCGGTTATGCTGGCGGCTGGACCGATAACATCATCATGCGTTTGATGGATGTTCTGTTGGCTTTTCCAAGTTTGTTGCTGTCCATTGCGATCGTGGCGGTGTTGGGTCCCGGCTTGATCAATGCGCTGTTGGCGATTTCGTTCGTTTCGATTCCTGTTTACGCGCGGATTGTGCGTGCCAGTGTTTTGCAAGTGAAAGAGCAGGACTTTGTCTCCGCTTCGCGGGCTTTGGGGGCATCCCCATTAGGCATTTTGATCAGTCACGTTTTGCCCAATGCGATTACACCGATCATCGTTCAGGCTACGCTGGGAATTGCTTCGGCAATTTTGGATGCCGCTGCCCTGTCCTTTCTCGGTTTGGGTGCAGCGCCCCCAACACCTGAGTGGGGCTTGATGTTGGGCGAGGAACGCAATAGTTTGTTTAACGCCCCGCACTTGGTCTTTATTCCCGGTATTGCCATTATGCTGACAGTGTTGGCTTTCAACTTGCTGGGTGATGGCTTGCGCGATGCGTTAGATCCGCGCCAGATCAATGTGAGTAAAGCCTTCAAAAAATAATAAAGCCAGAAAAAGATTTTCGTGACTGTAGCAGGATCGGCTGAGTTCCGAAGCGGAACTTCATCCTAGAAATGATCGAGATAAGTGCTGGTCTGAAATATATAATGTGATCAAACTGGCAGACTGATCTGTGTCTTGCAGGGTTTTGAAACAGATCTTGTTTGCTGGTGTATCAAGAAAGATCTAACGAGCAATATTCGACTCTGATTTGCGAGGAGGTTCCGCGACTAAAATAATCTCCATTTCCATTTCCCGGTTCGTTGAATTTCAATCAAAATTCTCTGGAGGAGAAACATGAAACGCAACTTGAATATCCTGCTTTCGCTCTTTGTATTGGCAAGCATGGTGTTGGCGGCTTGTGGTGGGGCTGCTGCTACTGAAGCGCCCGCAGCCACTGAACCCCCGGCTCCGGCTGCCACCGATGCTCCCGCACCAGTCGCTACTGAACCGCCTGTCCCAGTGTTTAGCGGCACCGTCACTGTGACTTTTGTGCAAGAGCCTGATAACCTAAACCCGATGTACACCGATATGTACTTTGCGGGCATCCTGCGCGAGTTCTATCTGAAACCCGCCTGGTCGTTTGATGAGAATGCCAATCCCGTTCCTGTGCTTGTGACCGAGATCCCGAGCTCGGAAAATGGCGGCATCAGCGCCGATGGCAAAACCATTACCCTCAAATTACGCGATGACATTACCTGGAGTGACGGCGAAGCGCTGACTGCCGACGACTTTGTTTTCACATACAACATGATCATGTCTGAGAAGAACGTGCCTTTGAGCCGTTATCCTTATGAAGATTATGTTACCAATGTGGAAGCGCCAGATGCCACCACAGTGGTGGTGACTTTTAGCGAACCATTCGCTGCCTGGTTGACGCGTTTGTTTGCCTGGGTCTTGCCCGCGCACATCCTTCAGCCAGTCTTTGACGCCGATGGCACTTTGGATACGGCTGAATGGAACCGCAACCCGACCGTGGGTGTAGGTCCGTTTGTGTTTGATGAATGGGAAACCGGAAGTCACATTTCCTTCAAAGCCAACCCCACCTGGATCCTGCCGCCCAAGATCGAACAGGTCTTCGTGCGCATTGTGCCTGATGATGCCGCGCAGGAAGCTGCGATCATTGCTGGCGATACAGACTTTGGTGTGTTCCTGTCATCTGACCAGATCGAAAAATTGGAAGCTGGCGGCAATGTGAAAGTAGTTGCCCTCGCTTCAGGCTACAACGAAGCCTGGTTCCTGAATGTGAACCCTGAGACGGCTCACCCTGCCATGCAGGATGTCAACGTCCGCAAGGCGATCGCACTTGCCACTGACCGCTTCACCATTGTGAAGGATCTGTTGGTGGAAGATATCAACCCGGTCAATGTTAACTTCTGGGATACAACTCCGCCGTTTAACAATGCCAGCCTCCAACCGTACCCCTACGATCCCGAACAAGCCAAGGCTTTGCTGGATGCCGCTGGCTGGGTGGATAGCAACGGTGATGGCACTCGTGATAAAGATGGCGTTGAGTTGAAACTGCGCTACATCACCAACCAACGTGAGCTCCGCAAGAACGTACAGGCTGTTGTCCAACAACAGTGGAGCCAGGTGGGCATCGGTGTTGAACTGGTGAACTATTCCAGCGATGTATTCTGGAATGGCTACAATGACGGTGGTCCGCAAGCCCAGGGCTTGTATGAAATCGCTGAGTACTCCAGCGTCCCCGGTGGTTTCCCGGATGGTGATTCCAATGGTTGGTCGTGCAGTGATATCGTCAATGCCGATAATCCCGATGGCGCCAATACCCAGGGTTACTGCAATCCGAAGATGGACGAACTGATGGTCAAGCAAGCTACCACGCTGGATCCTGCTGCCCGCCTCGAGATCTTCCAGGAGATCCAGCAGGTAATGTACGACGATGTGATCTACATTGGCATGTGGAAAGACCCTGATCTGTGGTCGATCAACAGCCGTGTGGAGAATGTCAAGTTGTCTGGTGTTCAGCCCTTCTGGAATGCCCACGAATGGACTGTAAAATAGAAATCGCAGTTCCAAAATAACAACATCTAAGGACCTGCCGGGTCTGTCATGGATCCGGCAGGTCGATTGGTTTGGAATATGAGCACTTATATACTTCGCCGGCTTGCGCAAGCCATTCCGCAATTATTTATTATTAGCATTATTTTGTTTGCCCTGATGCAGTCATTTGGCGACCCAATCGCCACGCTGGGTGGACGTACCCCGCCGCGCCCCGAAGATAAAGAGCGTTTGCGCCGCCAGTTGGGCTTGGATCAGCCTGTGTATATGCAGTACGTCACCTGGCTCGTTGGCAATGATTGGCAAATGATCGATATGGATGGTGACGGCACGCCGGAAACGCCCGGCAAGCGCGCCGGCATCATGCGCGGCGATTGGGGCAATTCGTTGGTCACACGTCAGCCGGTGTTGAAAATAATCGGTGACCGTTTGCCGAACACTATGCTGTTGATGATCACGGCAGAGATCGTGATCGTTTTGATCTCTTTGGCGCTCGGGCTATATTCCGCTCTGCGGCCTTATTCATTATTCGATAACCTGGTGACAGGCCTTTCGTTCATCGGCTATTCCATGCCGGTCTTCTGGCTGGCATTGATGTTGATGTATATCTTTGCTGTGAATTTCCGCCGTTGGGGCTTGCCCTATCTGCCCACGGTGGGTATGTTCGACCCGGCAATCGGCAAGACCCCCTGGGAACTGATCAAACATATGGTTTTGCCGATCACCACGCTGGCAGTAATTAGTATCGCAGGCTATAGCCGTTTTGTGCGTTCCAGCGTGATGGAAGTGTTGGGACAGGATTACGTCCGCACGGCACGCGCGAAAGGTTTGAAAGCCATGTATGTGGTGTTCCGGCATGCCCTGCCTAATGCTGCCTTACCTTTCATTACGATCATCGGTTTGGATATTCCCATTCTGATGGGTGGTGCGGTGGTGACAGAACGTATCTTTGCCTGGCCTGGCATGGGGCGCCTATTCATTGATCATACCGAGCGGGCTGATTTTCCCGTATTGATGGGTATCCTGATGTTGATTTCCATCGCAGTCGTAATCTTTCAGATCATTACCGATGTGGTCTACTCCATGGTGGACCCGCGTATTCGGCTCAATTAGAGAACCCCTATGGCTGATTCTACAACTCCCGTTTCCTTATTTGAAGACACCACGAGCAAGGCCGTTGCGCCGCCACTCACGCCTATGATGCTGGGCATCAGGCGTTTTCGTAAACACCGCATGGCGATGTTCGGGCTTTCGCTCCTCGTATTATTGATCTTGTATATCAGCTTTGCCAGTATCTTTTCACGCGGATATTGTGCGCCCATCAAACAAGACCTGACCGGGGAAGCTTGGGCGAACTGCAACGACACCAGTTTGAAACTGCAACCGCCCTCCGCTCAACATATTTTCGGTACCGATGTCATCGGGCGAGATATTTTTGCACGCACAATTTACGGCGGACAGATCTCGATGCTGATCGGTATATCCGCTGCGATTGTGGAAGTGGTGCTGGGTGCTTTGATCGGTGCGCTGGCGGCATACTATGGCGGCTGGGTGGATAGTTTGTTAATGCGCTTCACCGAAGCTATGTTGAATATTCCCAGCCTGTTCCTGTTGATCATTGGCGCACGTTTCTTCGGCGGCAGTTTGCCAGACTTGCACATCTTTGGGCGTGACCTGACCGGCGGGGTGATCGTTATTATTCTGATCATTGGTGCCACATCGTGGATGTACCTTGCGCGTATCGTGCGCGCCAACGTATTATCTTTGCGCGAACGTGATTATGTGTCAGCGGCGCGCGCGTTGGGCTCCTCAGACCGGCGGATCATCTTTACGCATCTTTTGCCAAACACCACTGCGCCGTTGATCGTGAGCGCCACGCTGGGCGTAGCAAATGCGATCCTTTCGGAAGCCTATGTTAGTTTTCTTGGCTTGGGTGTGCAGGGTGCCACCGCCACCTGGGGCAACATGCTGGATGGCGCTTATCAATATCTCGAGAGCGCTCCGTGGTTGTGGTTCTTCCCCGGTACCATGATCCTGCTTACTGTGCTTGGCATCAACTTTCTGGGTGATGGCTTGCGGGATGCGCTTGACCCTTACAGTACCAAACATTTATAAATCAAAAGCGGATGGCAAACTGCCATCCGCTTTTTTGTTTAATCGTCGCCGATCAATTCCCTTGCCTTCTCCACATACGCCAGGCTTTGATGCCTGAAGTAAGTATTGTAAAGCGTGGCGTAATGTCCACTTTTTTCGAGCAAGCCGTCATGGTTGCCCTCTTCGATGATCGTGCCTTTGTCCATCACCACGATGCGGTCAGCCGCCTTTACAGTGGATAAACGGTGCGCGATCAAAATGCTCGTGGAATTTTTCAGGATCAAGTTCAACGCCTGTTGGATCTGCCATTCCGTGAACGGATCAATGCTGGCGGTGGCTTCATCGAGGATGAAGATGGCGGGCTTTTGCATGAGGACGCGCATCAGCGCCACGAGTTGACGTTGCCCCATCGAGAGACGTCCGCCTCTTTCGCCGACTTCGGTCTGGATCCCATTCGGGAGCGTATCCAACCATTCGCCTTCACCGATTCTCCGCGCCATCTCGAGCATTTCCTCATCGGACACATTTGGCGCGGCATAACGGATATTGTCCGCCACAGTCCCAGAGAACAAGAACGGGACTTGCGACACAATGCCGAGTTGTTTGCGATATTGCGCGAGATCGAAGGTGCGGATGTCACTGCCGTCAATGAGCAAGCGTCCCTCTTGGTATTCATAGAAACGGGCGATCAACTTCGCGATGGATGACTTCCCTGCGCCGGTGTGACCGACTAAAGCGAGAGTCTCTCCGGGTTGTATGCGCAGATTGAAGTGCGTCAGAATCGGTTCTTTATCCGTATAGCGGAAATGGATATCGTCGAAGTGAATGTGTCCTTTGAGAGTCGGCACATCCTTTTTATCAATTTGATTCACGTTTGGGTCGGCATCGATCAAGGCAAAGACGCGTTCGGCTGCGGAAAGCCCCGCCTGAATTTGCGCCCAGAATGCGGAAAGATTGAGAACGGGGAAGTAGAACTGATCGACACTGATGAGGAAGAGATACCACGCGCCCACGCTGGTGAGTCCTGCCGCTGCGCTAAAACCACCCACGTATACCAGCGCACCCGAAAAGATGCCTTGTAACGCGTTGAGGGTGGGGAAGACCAGCGAGAGCACAAAGCCGCGCTGCACGTTGACTTGATAGGATTGCTGATTCGATTCGTCGAACGATTTGAAGATACTTTCTTCCTGCCGGAAATTTTTCGCAATGGAAATGCCGCTGATGGTTTCCTTGATGGCAGCGTTGACATCTGCCATGGCTTTCATACCGCGCTTGGTGACACGCCGTGCCAGCACACGAAACGCCGATGCCAGCCCGAAGATGACCGGTAGGAATAGAAAGAGCATGATGGACATTTGCAAATTGGTGCGCACGAGGATCACACCGAGGATCAAAGCCTGCACCATTTGCGAACCCACGTCGGTGACGATGACCACGAGTTGACCGAAGTCGTTGGTGTCAGAGGTGATGCGCGAGACGATGCGTCCCGATGAAAATTGATCGTAGAACGAGAGGT
>CAZMQE010000044.1:0-17423 GCA_964568115.1 uncultured Anaerolinea sp. | reverse complement strand
ACCATGCCGGTTTGCCGCCACACGGCGCAACCATTGAAGAACATGGACACAAACATGTGGTGCCCTCGATCGAGCCGATGTATTCACGCTTCTTTGCGTTCATCGGTTTGTTTGCGTTCGGCATGTTCACCCTCGTGGTCTCTGATAACCTGCTCACGTTGTTCGTGGGTTGGGAGATCATGGGCTTGTGCTCCTACCTGTTGATCGGTTTCTGGTATGGCAAACCTTCCGCCCGCAACGCAGCGGTCAAAGCCTTTATGACCACCCGCGTTGGTGACGTGTTCATGTTGTTGGGTATCGCTTATCTCTATTCAGCGACTGGCACACTTTCTTTCCGCGCGATTTTCACAGAAGAAGTTCTGCATACACTTGCATCTGTTCCAAGTGGCGTGTTGGGTCTTTCGGCAGCTGGTTTGATCGGTTTGCTGCTCTTCATTGGTACGGTCGGTAAATCGGCACAGTTCCCGTTACACGTCTGGTTGCCAGACGCGATGGAAGGTCCGACCCCGGTCAGCGCCATGATCCATGCGGCGACGATGGTTTCAGCGGGTGTCTATATGGTCATCCGCATGTTCCCGATCATCAGCCTCGATGAAAAGACCATGACCATCGTGGCATTTGTCGGTGCCTTTACCGCACTGTTCGCCGCGACGATCGCGCTGGCACAAAACGACATCAAACGCGTGCTGGCATACTCCACGATCTCGCAGCTTGGTTTCATGATCGCCGCGCTCGGCATCCACGCGTATGTGGCAGCGGTCTTCCATCTCGTAACTCACGCTTTCTTCAAGGCGTTGCTCTTCCTCGGTTCCGGTTCCGTTATTCACGGCATGGAGCATGGTGTGCTCCACACTGGTAATCACAAAGTTGACCCGCAGGATATGTTCAACATGGGTGGTCTGCGCAAGAAAATGCCCATCACGTTCTGGACCTTCCTCATCGGCGGCTTTGCGCTTTCGGGCTTCCCGCTCGTCACGGCTGGTTTCTGGTCGAAGGATGAGATCCTCGCTGACGCGTTCGGACATGGTCATGTGTTTGTGTTCGCGACCCTCGCTATCGCTGCATTTATGACCGCGTTCTACACGATGCGCCAGATCACCTTGACCTTCCTCGGCGAACCCCGCACGAAAGAAGCGGAGCACGCTCAGGAGACTCCCTGGACGATGACCACTCCGTTGGTCATCCTCGCGTTCTTTGCTGTGACTTACGGCTGGGTCGGCATCCCCGAGCATTTCCCTGCCCTGGGCGGACTTGTGCCGAACTGGTTCCATGAATTTGTTGGTGGCACGCTGGCAGAGCATCCCGAAGCTTTGGAATTTAGTTGGATACCGTTGTTGACCTCGCTGGTCGTAGCCCTCGGCGGACTTGGACTTGGTTGGGCTGTATATCGCAATGTCAACTCCCCGGCTGAGGACAAATTGCAGATCGGCTTCCTCAAAAACAAGTATTACATTGATGAAGTGTATAACTTCGTCTTCATCAAACCCGCGATCTGGATTTCAGAAGTCTTCGTCTCGAAATGGATGGATAAAGGCTTTATCGATGGCATCTTGCATATCTTCGGTCCCACGACTGGTGGTATCGGCGCCTTCATCCGCAATAAATTTGACCTGCCTGTCGTCAATCGTTTCTTTGGTGACGGCACCGCAGATGTGACATACTGGTTT
Source organism: uncultured Anaerolinea sp. (assembly GCA_964568115.1). GTDB lineage: Bacteria > Chloroflexota > Anaerolineae > Anaerolineales > Villigracilaceae > Defluviilinea. Next base: position 15,756 of record CAZMQE010000044.1, on the reverse strand, counting down.
GGCGGAAAATTACGAGCCATTCAAACAGGCCGTATCCAGCAGTATCTCATGTTCGCGCTCGTTGTCTTCATTGCTGTTGGCGCGGCGCTCTATTTCTTCCTGCTGGCTTAAGGAGTACATGATGAACTTCATCTCTACTCATCTTCTCTCGACCATTCTTTTCTTCCCCATGCTTTCGGCGGTGGTGATGATGTTCCTGCCGAAAGATGAGAATAAACTTTACCGCTGGTTCGCGCTTGGAGCGAGTCTGGTGCCTTTTGCGCTGACCTTGATGGCTTGGTTCCAGTTCAGAGCCAGCCAGCCGGGTTTCCAATTTGAAGAGACCTATGTCTGGTACGCCGCGATCGGTTCATCCTTGCACCTTGGTGTAGATGGACTTTCGCTGACGATGGTTCTGTTGACCACGCTGCTCACGCCGCTTGCCATCCTTGCCTCATTTAGCGTCAGCGACCGCGTCAAGCCGTACATGATGCTGTTCCTGTTTTTGGAAACCGGTATGCTCGGCGTTTTCATGGCGCTCGATCTGCTCATCTTCTTCGTCTTTTGGGAGATCGGTCTTGTGCCCATGTACTTCCTCATTAATCAATGGGGGAGTGCCAACAAGGATTACGCCTCGCTCAAGTTCATGATCTACACCATGGCTGGCTCGCTCGGTCTCTTGCTTGCGGTTCAGATGCTCGGTGTTCTTTTTGGAACCTACGACTTGGTAACCTTATATGAACGTTGGAATTCGCTCCAATCGGGCGACATCCTTTTGGGTATGTCGGTGCATACAGTAAAGACCATCGCCTTTTGGGCGTTTGTGATTGCCTTTGCGATCAAAGTCCCGTTGTGGCCCTTCCACACCTGGTTGCCTGATGCGCATACCGAAGCCCCGACAGCTGGTTCCATGTTGTTGGCGGGTGTGTTGCTTAAGCTGGGTGCGTATGGTTTCCTGCGCCTAGTACTTCCGCTCTACCCGGTGGAATCAAAAATGTTTGCGGGTGCGCTGGCGTTGCTAGCCACAGCAGCAATCGTTTTTGGAGCTTTCGGTTCCTTTGGTCAAACGGATTTCAAGCGCCTCGTTGCATACTCGTCCGTGAACCATATGGGCTTTGTCGTCCTGGGTATTGCTGCCGCAGCCTATTCCATCGGCACACAAGATGCGACCATTGCCATGAACGGCGCCATTCTCCAAATGTTCAATCATGGGTTGTCGGCGGCTGGCATGTTCTTCCTGGTAGGTGTGATCTATGAAAGAACGCATACCCGCAACCTTGAAGAGTTCGGTGGTCTATTCCCGCTCGTGCCGATCTACGGTGGCATTTTGATCTTCACCAGCATGGCTTCGTTGGGGCTGCCCGGACTCAACGGCTTTGTCTCAGAATTCCTCGTCGTGCGAGGCGCTTTCCCAGTGTTGACCGTCTACACGGTCATTTCCATGCTTGGGTTGCTCTTCACCGGTGCGTATATTTTGAAAGGCATCAAGAAAGTATTGCATGGCCCCATGAACGAACATTGGGCGCACGGTGAGCATAAGTTAACCGAGATCAACACCCGCGAGATCATTGTCATGGTCCCGTTGATGGCTTTGATCTTGTGGATCGGCATCTATCCCGCGTGGATTTTGGATGTGATCAACAAAGCCGTGGTCATGCTCTTCTAAGAGGTGGATGATGAATTTTCCAGTATTAAGTGTCATAACATTTACACCGATGGTTGCAGCATTGATCATTCTGATGTTGCCCGCCCAGCGGAAAAATGAAGCCCGCGCGGTGGCACTCGCTTCCGCTACATTCGCCTTGATCCTTTCGGCATGGGTATATTTCTCATACGATAAGGTTGCTGCCGGTTATCAGTTCATCGAAAAATATAACTGGCTGCCTGTCTTGGGCATCAGTCTCCACTTCGGTGTGGACGGCATCAGCACTCCGCTGGTGTTGTTGACCGGCGTGGTGATGTTCACCGGCGTCTTGATTTCCTGGGGCGATTTCGATGAGAGCAAGCATTTATCAGCCGGTATCCAGGATCGTCCGCGTGAATTTTTCGCCTTCCTGTTCCTGTTGGCGGGCGGCGTGTTCGGCGTATTCGTTTCGCTGGACCTGTTCATGCTGTTCTTCTTCTATGAAATTGCCGTGTTCCCGATGTATCTGTTGATCGCCATCTGGGGCTGGGTACAGACCCGTGAATACGCCGCAATGAAATTGACCTTGTACCTGTTCGTCGGCTCCGTCGTTTCATTGGTCGGTGTTTTGGCAATGTATTGGCTGCAATATAAGAATACCGGCATTCTTTCGTTTGATATGCTGCTCATGGAAAAAGCTGGCTTCTCGCAGGCTTTCCAGAATATCTGGTTCCTGCCAGTCTTCCTGGGCTTTGCGGTGTTGGGCGGTATCTGGCCCTTCCACAACTGGTCGCCTGATGGTCACGTGGCGGCACCCACTGCGGTTTCCATGTTTCATGCCGGTGTGTTGATGAAGCTCGGCGCGTTCGCTGCCTTGCGTGTGGGCATTATGCTTTTGCCGCAAGGTGCCCAAACCTGGTCCTGGCTGATCATGGTCTTTGCGGGTGTGGCGGTGGTGTACGGCGCTTATATCGCCTTCGTGCAAACTGATATGAAATACATGATCGGTTTTTCGTCCGTATCGCACATGGGCTTGGTGATGCTCGGCATGTCCACTCTCAATCGCAACGGGATCATGGGTGCCAGCATCCAGATGTTCTCGCACGGTGTGATGACGGCTCTCTTCTTTGCTGTCACAGGTATGATCTATGACCGTTCGCACACGCGTCAGATCCCCGAGCTCGGCGGCATGAGCAAGATCATGCCGTTCGCCACCATCGGCTTTATCATCGGCGGTCTCGTCTCGATGGGTATGCCGCTCTTCTCTGGCTTTGTAGCTGAATTCCCGATCTTCATGGGTGTGTGGGAAGAACAATGGTTGGTGGCGGTCATCGCCAGCATCTCCATTGTCATTACCGCGGCGTACGTGATGCTTGCCATCCGCAAGGTGTTCTTCGGTCCCTTGCCTGAAAAGTTGGAAGGGCACATGACCGACGTGACGGTGTTGGATAAAGTCGCGATCACGACGCTGTGCTCCTTAATGGTTGTTATCGGTCTGTTCCCCAGCTTCATGGTTCCACTGATACAAACAGGCGTTGAAAACGTTCTGCGTTTGCTGGGAGGTTCATAATGTTCACTTCTGCAATGTTCACAGCCATCCTCCCCGAAGTTTTGATCCTCGTGCTTGGCATGCTCGTTTTGATCGTCGAGCCGTTCTGGAAAGAAGAGAAACGTCGCAATGTCGGTTGGCTCACCGCCGGTGGTTTGTTGGCTGCCATGGTGATTAGCCTGCTGTTCGGTCAGCCTGGCGCACCGACATCGGTCTTGGGCGGCATGATCCGTTTTGACTGGTTCGGCTTCTTCTTCAAGATGCTCTTTATGTTCGCAGGCGCAGCGACTGCCTTGCTTTTGATGGATAACGAAAAGGTCGGGCATCGCGGCGAGGCATATCTACTGCTTCTCGCTTCGCTCCTAGGCATGAACCTGATGGCTGTTTCATCAGACTTGGTCATGCTCTATCTTTCCATTGAAACGACCTCGATCCCGCTGTACATTCTCTCTGGCTTCATGCTGAATGACGAAAAGTCCACAGAAGCCGGTTTCAAATATCTGCTGTTTGGCGCGTTGACATCTACGGTCATGTTGTATGGGTTCAGTCTCGTGTTTGGTTTTACCGGCACGACCAATCTTTATCAACTGACTGACATGTTCAAGACTGGCGCTCTGCCATTGGCAACCGCTCTCGGTACGATAGCATTGATCTTGGTGGGCTTGGGCTTCAAAGTGTCCATCGTGCCGTTCCATTTTTGGGCGCCAGATGTCTATGAAGGTGCGCCGACACCAGTGGCTGGGTTCTTGTCCACTGCTTCGAAGGCGGCTGGATTTGCAGTGTTGGTCCGCTTGTTCTTTGTTGCTTTTTCTGGTTTTACAGTATCATGGACAACGGTTCTGGCGGTGCTTGCCGCCATTACCATGACAGTCGGTAATTTGCTGGCGTTGCCTCAAACCAATATCAAGCGTCTGTTGGCGTTCTCCTCGGTTGCGCATGCTGGGTATGCAATGATTGGTGTGGTTGCCTTCACGAAGTTGGGAGCCGCCAGCGTGGTCTTTTATCTCGCTGCTTATATCGCAACCAACCTTCTCGCCTTCGGTATTGTGATGGCGTTCAGCAAAGTGACGGGTCTTGAAGATGTAAAAGATTATTCCGGCATGAGCCGCCGTTCCCCATGGTTGGGATTGATGATGCTCGCCGCGTTCCTGTCGTTGACCGGTATGCCGCCGTTCGGTGGTTTCGTGGCGAAGGTGTTTGTCTTTGCGGCAGGTGTTCAGGCTGGTTATGTCTGGCTGGTCATCGTGGGTATTCTCAACTCGATCATCGGTGTTTACTACTATTTGAACGTGCTCAAGTATGTTTACCTCTACCGCATGCCGAATCAAGATGAAGAAAATCACCCGATCCCATTGACCCGTCCGTATGCCATTGCGTTGGTGGTGTTGGCGCTCGGCGTGGTGCTGATCGGGACCGTGTTTGCTCCGTGGTTTAGCTGGTCCAATGCTGCGGCGTTGAATTTATTCTAGATAAAGGAGACAGGCTAAGGCTTTGAATGAGGCGGCGCAAGCTGTCCGAATTTGTAGTTTGACATCCCTTTAGCCTGTCAGTTATAATCGTGCAACATGGCACAATCCGAACAAAAAGGTCGTAGCATTCTAAACAACCTGCTGGTCGTCTTGATCGGGCAGGTGGGATGCCTTACCCTGGTCATTATTCTGGCTTCGGTGTTTGGCGGGTTGTGGCTTGATAAAACATTCGGTACAAAGCCGATATTTACCCTGGTTTTGTTGTTTGCTGGAATTCCCGTGTCGGTGTTGGTGATGCTGACTGTAGCGCGCAGGACGCTGGCGCGGTTGAATGCTAAAGCAGAAAACGAATCGAAAACTTCGTCATAGGAGGCGGAATTTGGAACACGAAAAACGTAGACCCTGGCGCCGATGGGTCGTGCTGGTGCTAATGATTGCGGGCTTTATTTTGGGCACAATATTTGTGCCAGTTCAGCCAGAGATCACAGTTGCCGCAGAAAAATTGATCGAAGAGCCGATCATCGAGAATTTCCTCGGCCTCGGACCTTTCTATCTGGTGAATACGCTTCCCACGCTGGCAGTGACGCTGGTCTTGCTGGTGGTGATCGCGTTCTTTACCAATCGTTCTTTAAAACAAAGCGCGAGCACCGATCTTGTGCCGCGTGGGATTGGCAATGTGATGGAAGCCATTTTGGAAATGCTTTACAACCTGACCGAAGGTTCGGCGGGTAAGTATGCCAAGATGATCTTCCCGTGGTTTGCGACCATCATGATCTATGTGCTGTTTGCAAACCTGCTTAAGTTGATTCCTGGTTTTGAGTCGATTGGCGTTATTCACCATGCACATGGTGAAGGACACACTATTCAGGAATTGGGCGGCGGTTGGGCAAATCTTCTACCTGCAAAAGTTGAAGAAGGTGGCTATATTCTTGCCCCATTCTTCCGCGGTATCTCCGTTGACTTGAACTTCACGGCTTCACTTGCTTTGATTTCAGTGGTGATGATCCAGGTGGTTGGTTTCCGTGCGCAGGGCTTTGGGTATTTGAGCAAGTTCTTCAACACCAAGCGCATGTTCAAGGTCCCGTTCTTTGGCGCCATGGACTTCCTCGTTGGTTTGTTGGAATTGATCTCAGAACTCTCGAAGATCCTCTCGTTTGCCTTCCGTCTTTTCGGTAACATGTTCGCAGGCATCGTGTTGGTCGCGATCGTGGCGGGCTTGCTTGGCAAGATCTCCATTTTGGCGGCGATGGTCATGTTGTTCGAGTTGTTCGTAGGCGTCATTCAGGCGTTTGTATTTGGTATGTTGACGATGGTCTTTATGGCGCAAGCCACCCAGGGCCACGGTGAAGAGCACGCAGAAGCTCATTAAATTCAGAAATAACAGGATAAACCTAAGGAGGCTTGTAACATGGAAGGTAATATTTTAGATGCAATGCGCTACGTCGGCGCAGGTCTGGCAATGATCGGCGCCGCAGGCGCAGGTATTGGAATCGGCTTGAGCGTGCAGGGCGCCCTCACTGGTATGGCGCGCAACCCCGATACCTATGGTAACTTGTTGACCAACATGATCTTGGGCATCGCGTTCTCTGAAGCCATCGCGATCTATTGTTTGGTCATTGCGTTCTTGATGCTCTTCAAAGTCGTGTAATCAGATAGGAGCAACAGATGGAAGCACTTGGTATTAATTTAGGTCTGCTCATTGTTCAGATCATCGCGTTCATTATCGTGTTCCTCACGTTGAATGCCTGGGTCTACCAGCCGATGCTGAACATGATGGAGACTCGTAAACAGAAAATTGCACAGGGCTTGGAAGATGCGCGTATCGCCGCCGATGCCCGCGCCAGCGCTGAAAAAGATGCCGCCAAGATCGTGGCTGATGCCCAGATCGAAGCCAGCAAGATCGTCAAAGAAGCGACCGATCGCGCTGCTACTGCCGGTAAAGATGTAAAAGCCGCCGCCGAAGCCGAAGCTGTCAAGGCTCGTGAAGGCGCCATGGCTGAAGCTCAGCTTGAACGCAATCGCATTCTTGGCGATCTGCGTGGTCAGGTTGCCTCGCTCGCCATTGCCGCCGCCAATAAACTGGTCGGTGAAGCGCTCGATGAAAAGAAACAACGCGCTTTGCTTGATGAGTTCTTCTCGGGCGTGAAGTCTGGCAAGGTTGTGGTTGTCGAAGGCAGCTTCAAAGGTGACGCCGAAGTTACCAGTGCATTGCCTCTCACCAGCGCCGAGCAGGAAGCCGTCAAGAAGAATTTTGATGCCAAAGAAATTACCTTCAAGATCGACCCCGCTATTTTGGGCGGCTTGGTCGTCAAGATCGGCGACAAGGTTCTCGATGGTTCTGTCGCGGGCAAGCTCGAAGGTCTGCGCCAAAGCTTGAAGTAAGAAGTAATGATCAAAAAGGGTTTTGGTAAAATTACCAAAACCCTTTTTTTATTTAAACCTATGTCCAAAAAACTTTCACAACTTTTTGTCGATTTTCCTTTACCTGCTCCAGCACAAATTCCAGATACTGAGATCACCGGCATTGCCATTGATAACCGCGCCGTCAAGCCCGGATACTTGTTTGTTGCCAGGCAAGGTGGCAGCGTAGATGGTCATAACTACATTCAAAAAGCGATCGACAATGGCGCCGCGGCTGTAGTGGGGGAAAGGGACATCAGCGGACTTGCCGTCCCATACATTCGACTCGAAAACTCGCGTCAGGCACTGACCTTTATGGCTGCTGCGTTTTACAATTTTCCTGCGCGCAAGCTGACAGTGATCGGCGTCACCGGCACGGACGGCAAAACTACCACCACGAACATCATTCATCGGATCCTGCTCGCCGCCAATATCAAAGCCGGGATGATCTCCACGGTCAATGCGGTGATCGGCGACGAAGTGCTGGATACGGGCTTCCACGTCACCACGCCGGATGCGCATGATGTGCAGCGTTATCTTGCCAAAATGGTGGAGTCTGGATTAACGCACGTTGTACTTGAAACCACCTCGCATGGCTGGTCTCAGTATCGGGTGGATGCCTGTGAGTTTGATATTGGTGTCGTCACGAACATTACCCATGAGCACATGAATGAACATGGGTCCTACGAAAATTACCGCGCCGCCAAAGCCAGACTCTTCGCCAGCCTCGAGCGGACAGTTTCCAAACCACAGGGCAATCCGCGCTTGGGGATTATCAATCGTGACGACCCGAAGTCGTTTGATTTTCTGAACGACTTTATCAAAGTGAACAAGTTGAATTATGGTTTGAACACGAATGCAGACGTCCAAGCTGTTGACGTTGAGTACACTCCCGCTGGGATTCAGTTTGTAGTGCAAAACCAAGAGCAGCGTGTAACCATCAACAGCAAATTAGTCGGAGCATATAATGTTTCGAATTGTTTGGCTGCTTATTGTGTTGCCGTATATGGTTTGGGCATTGATCCCGAAATTGCAGCGCGAGGCATCGCTGCGTTGGAGGGCATCCCTGGGCGCATGGAGCGTATTGACCTGGGACAAGACTTCACTGCCATCGTAGATTTTGCCCATACGCCCAATGCCTTAAAATCTGCGCTGGAAGCAGGGCGCACGATGAGCAAAGGACGCGTGATCTCGGTCTTTGGCTCGGCAGGGTTACGTGATAAAGAGAAACGCCGCATGATGGCAGAGACCTCAGCTGAGTTGGCAGACTTGACCGTTCTCACCGCTGAAGACCCACGCACCGAATCGCTGGCTGGGATTCTGGCAGAAATGGCTGATGGAGCGAAATCCAAAGGCGGACGCGAAGGCGAAACGTTTTGGCGCGTACCGGATCGCGGCGCAGCGCTCCGCTTTGCGTTGACATTGGCGCAGCCCGGAGATATTGTGTTGGCATGCGGCAAAGGGCATGAACAGTCCATGTGCTTTGGGGTGACCGAGTATTTGTGGGACGAGCGTGTCGCCATGCGCGCAGCCCTGGCAGAATATTTAGGGATTGATGGACCGCAGATGCCGTACCTGCCTTCGCAGGATAAAACCGAAGAAGAGTGGTTGAAGGGTTAATGGTTCATTATTTGGTTCGTGAGCAGATCATTCCCGTATCCCGGAAAAAAATTTGGGACTATTTCTGTGATCCGCAAAACTTGAATGCGATCACGCCGCCGGATATGAATTTTGAGATATTGCAAGGCGCAGATTCGAAAATGTACCTGGGACAATTAATCGAATATCGGGTGGAGTTTGTGCGCGGCATTCGGTCACGTTGGTTGACAGAGATCGCGCACGTGCGTGATGGTGAATATTTTGTGGATGAGCAGCGCGTGGGGCCGTATCGTTTTTGGTATCATGAGCACGGCTTTCAAGACACCCCAGCCGGGACCCGCATGACTGACCGGGTCACCTATGTGGCGCCGTTCGGGGTGCTGGGTGATCTGGTGAATGCCATTTGGATTAGGAAGCGACTGGAACAGATCTTTGATTTTCGCAGACAAAAGATCGTTGAATTATTTGGAGAGGCAAAATGACAACTTGGATAGAGCCTGTTACGTTGGTTGGTAAACACGTCCGGTTGGAGCCAATGACGGAAGCGCATATCCCGGGGTTGACTGTGATCGGGGTGGGGCAATCGTTTTGGGATTTTATGTTGTATGGCAACATGGAGACCGAAGCCGATATGCAAAATTGGGTGCGGGATATTATCGCGCGCGGTGAAAAAGGGACCGACCTGCCGTTCGTTGCGATTCACCTGGCTTCGGGGCGGGTGGCAGGAGCGACGCGCTATTTGAACATCATGCCCAAGGACCGCGGGCTCGAGATCGGCGGGACGTGGTACGGACCTGAGTTTCAGCGGTCGCCGGTGAACACGGAGTGCAAGTATCTGCTGTTGACCCATGCCTTTGAAACGTTAGGTTGTATTCGGGTGCAGTTGAAAACAGACTTGCGCAACGAACGTTCGCAGAAAGCCATTGAGCGCATCGGCGCCAAGAAGGAAGGCGTGTTACGCAATCACATGATTTTGCCCGATGGGCGCTTTCGGCATTCGGTGTTTTATTCCATTTTGGATACGGAGTGGGGTGATGTGAAGAAGAATTTGGAAGCGATGATGGCGCGTTAGTTAGCTGGGTGGTGGAGACTTGAGTTCGAGCAAGTCCCACTTGTTGTCGTAGAGATCAAAGAATACGGCGACGGTGCCGTAGGGTTCCTCGCGGGGCGTTTCGGCGAATTGGACGCCGTGCGCTTGCATCTCGTTGTAATCGCGCCAGAAATCGTCGGTGTGCAGGAAGAGGAAAACGCGTCCGCCGGTTTGGTTGCCGATGGCAAGTTCCTGGGTGGGAGAATCGGCTTTGGCGAGGAGCAAGTTGGTGCCGGTCGAGCCGCGCGGAGCGACGAGTACCCAGCGTTTGCCTTCCTCGAGCGGAGTGTCTTCGAGCAGGGTAAAGCCCAGCTTTTGGGTGAAGAATTCGATGGCTTCATCGTACTCGCGGACGACGAAGGTGAGGGCGCCGATGCGTTGGTTTGTCATGTGGCGATTATATCGTGTGGGGCTTTCAGGGGAAGCTAAAGCTCTCGAAACAGGAGCAGGCAGCGGCTGGGAAAGACGCGGGGTTTTATCCGGCAATCTGCCTTGTAGTTCCAGAACTCCCGTGCTATAATCCGCCGTCGCTCAAAAACTATAACTATTCAGGTAAGGACGAAAGCAATGGCAGACATTATCAAGGCTCTCGAAGCCAAAACAAATGAGAATATTCCCCAACTTGCATCTGGCGATGTCGTCAGCGTGCATGTGAAGATCAAAGAAGGCGAACGCGAACGTATTCAGGAATTCAAGGGTACGATCATCCGCCTGCGCAAGGGTGGACAGGACGCTTCCGTGACCGTGCGCCGCATGGCGAGCAACGGTATCGGTGTGGAACGCACGTTCCTGCTGCGCTCCCCGCGCATTGACAAGGTCGTGGTGGAACGCCACAGCCAGGTCCGCCGCGCCCAGCTGTACTTCATGCGCGAGCGCACGGGTAAATCTGCCCGCCTCAAGCAGAAGTTCGATTAGTTTCACCAGCCCCTAAGGATTTCAAAACCCTTAGGGGCTTTTTTGTTTTACAATTGGGGACATGAAACCACTAATCGGAATTACCACCAACAACAGTACCAACAGTTACGGTCAGCCGACCATTCTTTTGCAGCAATCGTATGTGCGCGCGGTCATGCAGGCAGGCGGCGTGCCGGTTTTGATTCCATCGTCGATCGCGGAGGATGGATGGGATACGCTGTATGCGCGCCTTGATGGAGTTTTGCTTTCGGGCGGCGGTGACATTGCTCTTGAGCATTTTACTGGCGAGGCGCATCCGCGCATCGATGACGTGGACCCGGCGCGGGATTCGGTTGAATTGAAATTGGTCCACGCTGCGGCCGAGGACGGCAAACCGTTCCTTGGGATTTGCCGCGGCTGCCAGATGATGAACGTTGCCCTCGGTGGGACGTTGTACACGCATATCCCCGACCAATTGCCCGGCGCATTGGATCATTCCTACCCCGGCAACTTGCGAACAACGTTGGTGCATCAGATCAAGATCGAAGAGGGGACACATATCGCCGAAATCTATGGCGAGCCGCTTATCAAGGTTAACAGCCTGCACCATCAGGGACTCAAAGATATTGCGCCATCAGTCCGCGTGGCGGGATATGCGCCCGATGGACTCGTGGAAGCGATCGAGCTGCCTGATCATCCCTTTGGACTTTCGGTGCAATGGCACCCCGAATGGTTGACTGATCAGGAAGGGACAAGGAATCTTTTCAGGAAATTTGTGGCTGCGGCGGGGAAATAAGATTTCGTGACGAATCCGCGCGCAGATGCCGGAGTGGTTATCGCCCCAAAAGGAACCGGATATGCGCGCGCAACAAGTGATAAATCATTCCGCCAAACGACGCGCCGATCACCACCATCCCTGCGCGAACAAGGCTTGCTCCTGTACCAACTTGAAAGCCGCTTGCGATTTCCAATAGAAATGCGATCCCCAGCGAACTCAGGAAAAGGCGTGGAAAATCTTGTGCCAGCGAAAGTTCGGAACGTCCGCGCCATTCTGCCAGCATATAGCCCAACACAGTAAATGCGATCAGATACTCGATCCGGGGATTTAGGACTTGTAGACTGGTCTCTCTAGGAAAGTTCGTGAAACCGGTTGTCATGTGCCATGTTGTGATGGGTCGAAAAGGCGACCAGAGCACCAGCGCGATTAGATACAAGAAAAACACCGGGAGTATACGCATGAGTGTGGTATGTTCAAAACGGCGCTCAGTAGATTTCCTGGGAATGACGGTCAAGATGCCTGCCAGCAACACCATCCCCAGACAGATGATCCTTACCGGAGTTGAAAATCGAAGAATGGGACCTAGTCCCAGCACGCACCAAACTCCAGTCGTGATCGCAGCATACAAGCCAATGCGATAATCGACCCGTTCCCACCAATGACGAAAAAGCTCACTGAATATGATCGCGATGCACAGCAAGATCATAAACGTCAAAACCCAATGATGTGATGAGCTGCGAAACGCAAGCGAGTTCGCCCACAAAAGCGGACCCATTAAATAAGCCAGACCCATTAACGGGGTTTCCAGGCGAAGTCTCCCCACCATACCCTTTGTAATCGGTGTGTTTATAGACAGCAGGTTATAGATAACTGCGCCCAACCCCGCTCCCAATGTATTTGCGATGATATCGACCACAGACGGGGTTCTTGCAGGGATAAAGAGTTGTATCACTTCAATACTCAAACTGAGGCAAAATCCAAGAATATATGCACCGCGCCGTCTGGTGGTTAAGCGATAAAAGAATCCCAGTGGGAGAAATAATATAATGTTTGATATCAGGTTTGTTAAACCGCTACGAAAAGTAAAATGGATCTCATCGGGCAATCTGAGATAGAAAGGGTTTAGGGTAAGCAAAAGAATCACTAACGTGAAATAGCCGAGCAGTGCTGCGGAGAGTCGGGCTCCGGTGGTTTTTAGCATGAAGACTCCTTGAAGTCCATTTTACTTGCAACAGGTTAGAGAAAAATGTGATTGCGTTATACTTCTGCGTATGACATCCAACTCAACACACCCCATCGGCATCTTCGACTCTGGCGTAGGTGGACTTTCCGTCCTGCGGGCAATCCGCGCGCAGATGCCGGAAGAGTCGGTTATTTATTTTGGCGATCAGGTGCACATCCCGTATGGTCCACGCCCGATGGAGCAAATTCGAGATTTCTGTGAAGCGATCACGAGCTTTCTTTTACAGCAGCATGCGAAGCTCGTTGTGGTGGCGTGTAATACCGCCTCTGCGGCGGCATTGAAATATCTGCGCGAGAAATTCCCGGATGTGCAATTCGTGGGCATGGAGCCTGCGGTCAAACCTGCGGCGGAGCAGACCTCCACGGGCAAGGTGGGCGTCCTTGCCACGCCTGCGACGTTCCAGGGTGCGTTGTATGCATCCGTAGTGGAGCGGTTCGCAAACGGCGTGGAGTTGTTTCAGAGCACGTGTACGGGGCTGGTGCAAGAAATTGAACGTGGAAATTTAGATGGCGACGAGACGCGCAAAATTTTGGATGATGCACTCTTGCCGATGCTTGAAAAAAATATTGATACGGTGGTGTTGGGTTGTACCCACTATCCGTTTGTGATTCCGTTGGTGCAGGAGATTGTGGGAGAAAAGGTTCGGGTGATCGACCCTGCTCCCGCAGTGGCGAAGCAGGTCAAACGTCTGCTGGAGGCGGGTGGGATGAAGAGTCCGATATCAACGCGAGGCGAGGTCAAATTTTATACGTCCGGTGATGCCGCGGCGCTCAAATCCATTTTGCCGAAGTTGTTAGGGGAGATGGGGGAGATCGAAAGAGTTGAGTGGTTGAGTGACACAAGAATCAAGTAGCCGCAGAGCTCGCAGAGTTCCCTGAGTTATTAGGTGACAGTCACTTTCGCGAAGCGGGTGACTGTCACCTTTTGTTTTATAACGCCCAACCTAACATCATGCCGAAGATCGCGACAATGATTCCGAGATGCAAAAATAAATTACTTTCCGTGATCCAATTGATCATCAGGAACGGCATAAAGAAATTCGCAATGACGAGCACGATGCCGATCAATGGCAACAAGCCTTTGCGATGCGCGAAATAATTCGATGCGTTGTCGACGAGTTTTGATAACCAGTTCATACTGCCTCTTCTTCGGGTTCGGAGTGATTTTCGGCAACCTGCCAACTGCTAAATTGCGCGAGCAGCCGTCCGGGGATGCGCCCTTGCATGAACACGCCGCCGCGTCCATGTTCGATGAGTTCAACCTGACCCGCTTCATGGAACAGCGAGATCAACGCACCTTGTTGATACGGAAGGCGGACGCGGATCGGTGTGTATCTTTCATATAACTCTTCATGGATGACGCGCAACAGATCTTTGACGCCGGTTCCCTTCAAGCTGGAAATTGTTACGGCTTTCGAATAGGCGCTGACTGCATCCTTTGCCGCTTCGGGGTCGCGCAAAAGATCGGTTTTGTTCAACGCGGTCACCACAGGGATATGATGTGCGCCTAGTTCATCAAGCGTTTCTTGCACAGCATTGAATTGATTCAACGCATTGGGATGTGAGATATCCACAACATGCAAGAGCAAGTCCGCTTCAACGATCTCTTCCAGGGTGGCATGAAAGGCTTCGATCAATGCCGTGGGGAGTTTTTGAATGAACCCCACTGTGTCCGTGATCAGCGCTTGATAGCCGCCGGGTAGTTCCACTTTGCGGGTGGTAGGATCTAGTGTAGCGAAGAGTTGATCTGCCACGTAGACATCCGACTTCGCTAATTTGTTCAACAGAGTCGATTTGCCTGCATTGGTATAACCGACCAATGCCACGGTGGGAATACGTGAGCGTTTGCGTTGGGCGCGGTAGCGTTCACGGTGTTCGCTCACTTTTTCCAGTTCCTTTTTCAGGTGGGCGATCTCACGCCGGATGGCGCGCTTATCCACTTCCAACTGGGTTTCGCCGGGACCACGCAAACCGACACCACCGGTTGAGCCAGCCCGTCCGCCGCCGCCGCCTGCCTGACGCTCAAGATGTGTCCATGCACCGGTGAGGCGCGGGAGGTAGTATTCATATTGTGCGAGTTTGACTTGCAGCATACCTTCTTTGGTATGAGCATGTTGCGCAAAGATATCGAGGATCAAGGCGGTGCGATCCAGCACGCGGACGTTCTTGCCGAGCGCCTCTTGCAATTCGCGCTGGTGACGCGGTGAAAGCTCGTCATCGAAGATGACCACTTGCGAAAGCGTCTCTTCAACGAGTAGCTTCAACTCGTCCACTTTGCCGGGACCGATGTAGGTCTTCACATGCGGACGGTCTAGTTTTTGGGTCATTTCGCCCGCGACTTCCAAGCCGGATGTGTCGGCAAGTAACGCTAATTCGGCAAGCGAATCTTCGAGCGACAGAAATGTTTTCTGTTGGTATAGATCCACGCCCACGAGAAATGCTTTTTCGCGAGGTGCTATGGTTGGTTGAGGAAGTTTTTTTGACATAAGGTTTTTTATTAATAATCCGTTGGTCGAGTAGGCAATGTTCGTACGCTGTATCGAAACCAACAACTAAGTAAAATAATTCTGGTTATAAGTGGTTTCGATACGTCCCTCGCTGTCGCTCGGAACTACTCAACCACCGGGTTACTTTTCTTCTTTCCAAGATTATCAAAGATCTTCGTAATATTTGGATCTGGCGATTCAAGCCGTATGGGGATTAACACATGGAACGTCGAGCCAGGGCAGGTTTTTTCATCGTGTCCCGGAGATTCGACCCACAGCGAGCCGCCGTGCGCTTCCAGAATGCCGCGGGAGATGGGTAAGCCCAAGCCGGGTCCGCCGCCTTTGAACTTGGTCTTGCCGCTGGAGTGCAACTCCACGCGTCCTAACTGTCCAAATTTTTCGAAGATCACTGTCTGATTTTCAGGCGAAATGCCAATGCCGGTATCTGTCACTGTCACTTCGATGAATCCGGAAAGTGTTCGACCGTCGATGGTGATCGTCCCGCCATCGGGCGTATATTTTATCGCATTGTTGATCAGGTTGCGGAAAGCCTGCGCCAGCCGCACCGAGTCCGCGTAGACCCATTGGCGATTGCCTTCAAAATCCTTGCGTTCTAGGGTTAAGTTGCGATTGCGCAGCGAAGTCT
>CAZMQE010000043.1:0-17485 GCA_964568115.1 uncultured Anaerolinea sp. | reverse complement strand
TTCTTACATTAAAAATTAATAAGCCAGCAGGAAATCTGCTGGCTTATTAATTTTTTAGAGTCCAACGGCTTGCCGTTGAAAATTGCAAGAGCAAGCTCCGCAGTCCAAATATTTACGGTTCCCAGAAGTATTGAATCAAGGCATAGATATATGGTTTGCCATCCACATATTCAATACCCGCAACCCAGGTATGCCAATCCATATACCCATATTGATCTGTCCCTGCAAAGTAGATCGAATAGAAATCCTTGTCATAGGGCCAGCGCACATCATAACTGGCGCCACCGTACTTGAGCTCATTACAATGCAATGTATAAGACTGGTTGAATACCTTCAATAGGTCAGGAACGATCACATCATGGAACGCACCTTGCTTGGGCATACCGCTGCCTGGTTCATCGCCCCAATTGGCTTCGAAGGTTGTTTCGTAGATGAACAACGCCTGTTCACGAGTGTAGGTGACGATATTCCCGTAACGCACCCAACGGACTTCCATGCCGTTCGCAGGGCTCACCAATGAACTTAACAAGGCGCCATCATTATTGAGCATCGCACGTTTCAATGAGTCGATCAAAGTTATCACTTGTGGGTCGGTACAAACATTTGCAGCAACCGCGGGCATAGGCGTATCAGCAGGCGTGAGCACAGTTACTTCGGTAGCAACTGGCGGGATCGGCGAAGGAGTCTCAGTGGTGATAAAAACCAGAGGATCTGTAGCAGGTACAGTTGGCGTTGGAAGCGTAGTAGCGGAAAAACTGCAGCCAGTGAATAGAAACAGTCCAATCAGCAGGATCGATGTAAGTCTATAGTTCATAATAATCTCCTCTTTTCATGACCATTGACAATTATATCCCTTGTCATATAATCGCCTGAAATCGTAAAGGCTGTGACAAGGACAAGTACACGTTGCACGACGACCCAGAGAGCAGGCACCCCGGTGAAAGCCTGTTCGAAACGACAACGCGGAATGGACCTTTGAGCCGCAAAGCGAAATCACAGAGAGTAGCTGATGTCGGGTCGCTCCCGTTATAGGGCTTGAGCATTCACCAGAAATGGTGGTGCTTGAAAAGTGAGGCTCGAGCTTTGAGCCTAAGCTGGGTGGCACCACGGACTTAACAGCGTTCGTCCCAATTGGGATGGAGGCTGTTTTCATTTAAACGAATAAAGGAGCTGAAATGTTTCAGTCAATTACCTTTCACCCACCTTGAAGAGATTCTGGATCGAGGGTCTGCGTTAAAAATTTGTATTCCAACTTTTCAAAACAAGGAGCTTATCATGTCTGACCAAACCCGTTTTATCCTGAACGAAAGTGACCTGCCAAAATTCTGGTACAACATCAATGCGGACTCACCGGTTCCTCCGACCCCGGTGCTGCATCCTGGTACGATGGAACCTGTCACCCCTGACTTTTTGTCCGTGCTTTTCCCGATGGATCTGATCATGCAGGAAATTTCAACCGAGCGATATATTGAGATCCCGGAAGAAGTGCGAGAGATCTATAAGTTGTATCGCCCCACACCCCTGCTCCGCGCACGCCGGTTGGAAAAAGCATTGGGCACGCCCGCGCATATTTATTATAAGAACGAAGGTGTCTCGCCCGCAGGCAGTCACAAACCCAACACTGCCATTCCACAAGCTTTCTATAACAAGATCGCTGGCACCAAAGCATTAACGACTGAAACCGGCGCGGGTCAATGGGGCTCAGCGCTCTCACTGGCTTGTAGTTTCTTTGGGCTTGATCTTGAAGTGTATATGGTGAAGGTCTCGTATAACAGTAAACCTTATCGCCGCATTTTCATGGAAACGTTTGGAGCGCAAGTCTATGCCAGCCCAACCGACCGCACCAATTATGGGCGCACGTTACTGGCTGAAGATGCTAATAACCCCGGTTCTCTTGGCATTGCGATCTCAGAGGCTGTGGAAGTTGCTGCAACCTCCAATGGCGCGAAGAAATACAGCCTGGGTTCCGTTTTGAATCACGTGCTATTACATCAGAGCGTGATCGGTGAAGAAGCGCTCAAACAGATGGATATGGCGAACGAATATCCAGATGTGGTCATCGGCTGCGCGGGCGGCGGATCGAACTTTGCGGGCATTGCTTATCCCTTCTTGCGCGAGAATCTAAAGAACGGCAAACGCGCCCGTATCGTGGCAGTTGAGCCTGCCGCCACCCCATCGTTGACGAAGGGTGTATACGCGTTTGATTATGGTGACACCGCCAAGATGGCACCCATCGTCAAGATGCACACCCTCGGGCATGATTTCATCCCGCCTTCGATCCATGCGGGCGGTCTGCGCTACCACGGAATGGCGCCCAGTATTTGTGCCTTATATGATGCCGGTCATATCAGCGCGGTGGCTGTCAAACAGCGGGCAACCTTTGAGGCGGCTGTTCAATTTGCGAAAGCAGAGGGCATCATCCCTGCACCTGAATCGGCGCACGCCATCCGCGCTGCGATCGATGAAGCTTTGGATGCGAAAGAGAAAGGCGAGAAGCGTGTGATCTTGTTCAATCTTTCAGGGCATGGCAATTTCGATATGATGGCTTACGAAGCCTATCTAAGCGGCAAGCTTGAAGATTACGAGTATCCGGCTGAGGCTGTGAAAGCCTCGCTGGCAAAATTGCCACAGGTGAATCTGTAAAACTTTTCACCAACTTAACCAAACCCGCAACTATTAAACACAAGACCTCGGCGTTCTTTGAAACGCCGAGGTCTATTTTTTGAGTTGACAATTAACCTTCTGCGAAAGCGATCACAACAATGTGTTGATTCAATAGTTGTGGTGGGTTTGTCGCTTCTTTGCCGGGCACAACTTGTCCGAGTGTATATCCGCCTGCGATCGGAACATCTTTTCCGAAAATATCCTGAACGTATGAAACTTCAATCCCCGGATGTGATTTGAGCAACATCTCCCAAGCCAGGTCCACAAGCACGAGGGCAAAGGCGGGCTTGGCACCCTGTAATTGTTGCAGTGCCTGTTGCGCAGCTTGTTGCGCCGCTTTTTCACAGGAGGCGCGACTACCCACAAGCAGATAAGCATCCACGCCATCGCGGACAGGGGCATTCATGCGGAAACTTCCATCGGCTTCCACGCGGATGGGCGCCCGCACGATCATGTTTTCGCCCTGGTCAATTCCCAATGGATATAAACGCGCGAGATGACTCAGTGGCGGAAATGCCCATTCGCGCGCCGGGTAGCCAAATAGTTGAGCATAGGTTTCAGAGGCAGGTCTGCCGTCCAAAGTGCGCAGCCAGAATCCGCGTGAACGAGTGACACGGAATTGACTGCCTACGGGATTCCAACCATGGGCTGAGCCGATGCCCACACGGACATTGCCGCGTAAAAAGGCTCCAGCCAGCGCCCCGCTGCCAGTCTGCGCACCAGCCAACTGGTAGGACTGACCGGTATGCAAGTCCCCTGCTGAAAGTGCACCAGCCAGCGGGATCGAGCTTGAAAGCGCCGCGCAAAGTTGGTCGGCATCTCCATTAAATCCATCGGCAAAAAAGAGCAGGGCGCGGTTATCTTTTTCAGAAAGTTGTTTGGCGAGTTTTGCGCCGGTTTCGCGAGCGCTTTGAGCATAGGTGGGCATCCATTGGGTTTCAGCTTGAAAATCACCCGAAAGCAATGCCACCACTACAGAGTTCGGGCGCAAGCCCTCGGAGGTTAACCCAGCAGGACTGCTAAACCCGATCATGGGTGTATCGCCTAATAAGCCGGATACACCGCTGATCACTTCGCGTGCCTGATATTGATGCGATGCAATAATGAAGCCGAAACTTGCTGCAGCCGAACCAAGCTTGTTCAACGCTTGATGCACAGCCTGCAAACCGGCTTCACGTCCGTTCAATGCCTGGGCAGAACCGATGGAAACGTTCAAGGTCATTTCAGGTTATCCTTCTGCGATGGGAACAGTGAAATGGAAGGTGGTGCCGTGCCTGAATTCGCTATCGAACCAGATACGTCCACCCTGCATTTCAACCAGGCTTTTGGTAATGTTCAAACCCAAGCCGGTGCCAGGCGCTTCACGGGCTTTCGAGTCGTCAGAGCGGAAAAATTTCTGGAAGATCTTTGCCTGGTCTTCAATGCTGATGCCGATGCCGTTATCTTTTACCCAAAGATGAACAACTTCTTTTGCCCCGCCCGGATCCCATTGATTGGAAGTCACTTCGGCGCCGAGCAAGATCTTTCCGCCTTCGGGTGTGTATTTATGAGCATTGCTGACCAGGTTGGTAAGGACCTGCCCAACCCGCGTTTGATCTGCCCAGACATTGGGTAATTTCTCAGGAACATGTAATTCAATAGCTTGCTTCTTATCATCAACCTGCCGCTTGGTGGAACGGATGACTTCATCCACAACATCATCGATATTGACGGGCTTGTAGTCGAGCCTGAGTTGCCCGGCTTCGATCTTGGCGTTGTCGTTGAGGTCAGACACCAAAGCCGACATACGCTGCACATTGGCGCGGATCGTGCTCAGGAAGTTGGCTTGCATTTCATTGATCACGCCCACTGAACCTGCCGCCAGCAATTCTGAATAGCCCTTGATGGAGGTCATCGGGTTCTTCAATTCGTGCGCAACGAAGGATACGAATTCGCTCTTGGCAAGGTTGGCGCGTTGCACTTCCGCGAACAACTGGGCGTTGGAAATGGCAATGGCGGCGTTATCACTTAAGCGATTCAAGAATGCCAGATTGACTTGTGAGTCACTGGTGCTTTCCAAAATGATCAATCCAATAACCTGAACTTCGCGACGAATGGGGATAATGATCTGGGTATGGGCAGAGGGGAGAATTCCAGCCTGCCCGGCAACGAGCAAGGAAACCTGGTTGGATTGCCCGCTTTCAACAGCGGCATGGATCGTGGGCAGGTCGAGTGGCAATTGCACATTGGATTGGTCGGCGAACACTTCATCATAACCCTGGTGCGCCATCAAACGCAGGTGACCTTCTTCAACGACACCGATCAAGCCTGCTTCAGCAGAGGATTGACGCATCGCCCATTCAAGCGTAATGCGCATGGCGCGGTCTACTTCGAGGCTGGCATTCAGTTCACGGACAATACGACCCATGACTTGAAGTTCTTCGATACGGGCTTCGAGTTCTTGATCGGTCAATGCCAGCAAGCGGGCATTTTCCATGGCAACTGCTGCTTGCCCAGCAAAGGCAGTTAGGATGTTTTGATCATCAACCACAAATGGCAACCCATCACGGCGGTTGATGACTTCGATCACGCCCAGAACACGATCCTTGATCATCATGGGGACAGCCAACAAAGAGCGTGGATAAAAACCGGTCTGTTTATCGATTTCCACGTTGTTACGCATCACGGAGCGTTGGGCATCATTCTCGATCATCGGTGCACGAGCTTGAACCGCACGTCCTACAATTCCTGTTCCAGCCGGGAGGCGTTGATTAAGGAGGTTGCTGGCTACTGGTCCGACTGTCACACGGAAAAACAGATCATCAGACTGGTCATCCTTAAGGAATAGCGTACCGGCTTCGCAATTCAAGATCGAGACAGCTTGTTCAAGAATATTTTGAAGCAGAGGTTCCTGTTCGAGCGTGGAGGTTAATTGACGGGTAATTTCATTGAGCGTGGCAAGTTGGTAAGCGCGTTTTTGAGTCTCTTGCAAAAGGCGCGCCCGCACAATGGCACCTACGGTTTGATTAGCCACAGCCTGCAATAGATCTAATTGTGCTCGCGTGTAGGTCACAGTGGGGTCGGTACTGCCAACGCTTAAGGCGCCGATCGTCTCTGCATCTGAATTAAGGGGCACGCTCATCCAGGCATAGACGCCCTGAGATGATGGGGTAATGTTCCGTGCCTGACACTCACGCGCGTAATCCTGCGTAATGATGGGACGCCCCTTGCGAATAATCTCCTGACCCAAGCCGAGATTGGTAGGCAAAGGCTGATTTTCCAGGGAGGTAAGCCGTTCTTTATCATCCACACGGAAACCGTAATAGAAATAATTGGCAGCTTTGTTATAAAGCGTGATATGGAAATATGACGATGGAATGATCTGGGTGGTTTGTGCAAAGATCAACTCAAGCACATCATCAAATGTCAAGGTGACGTTCACGCCCTGAGACACACGTGTCAGCGCATTCATTTCCTGAACTCGCCGTTCGAGGTTTACAACTGTCTGCACACGCGAGATGGCAACCGAAGCCTGGTCAGCTAGACTATCCAGAAAATCAAGGTCTTTAGGAGTGTAGGCTGTACCTGATAAAGGCGCTCCCAATGCCAGCCAGCCAACTGGTCTATTTTCGCCGCGTAATCCGACAAAGAGCCGGGCACCTAATAATGAAAGACGGGCTTCATCCGCCTTTAGAATGGTTGGCGGGTTGATGGTATCCAGATACAGCGCAATGTTTTCCTTCTGGAAATATTGCGCCAGCGTGCTGTTCGATGCAAAACGGATATCACTGGTGGGACGCCCGTTGCCGTTGGCAAGTGCGGCATATTGATCATTGAGCAGATCGTACGTATAGATATGAATACGATCTGGCATGAGACTGCTTTCGATCTGTTCGCGCAAGGTACGCCCGATCGTATGAAGATCAAGCGCACGCGTGAGCTGATGCGAAAAAGCCCGCATGCGATCATCATAGGCACGCTGTCCGCGGAAGAACGTGCTATCCACCCAGATTTGTAACCGCGTTCGTAATGGATCAAGAAAAACAGCAATTAGGAAAACCAAGCCGGCAATTAGGAAAGGATTGTTCATCTGAATTGAAACAATCACTCCTAACCCACTCGCAACCAACCCATATGCCACTACAACAAAAACCGTCAGCAAGGCGTAGACCAAACTTTGGCGCATCCAGTAATCGGTGCGAAGGAGGCGGAAGCGCAAAATAACGAAGCCATTCACAAGTGGGAAGACTATCATGAAGAGTAATAAAAACGGATTAAAACCCTGTATGATTGCATTCGGATTTACCGCCCGATACAACGCAGTACCCAACAACCAGACAACCACCGGTCCAAACGCCAAAACTGTTCCAAACAAAATCGTGCGCGCCTGGCTCTTCACAACCGGTGAATAAGATAAAGCCGCATGATATCCAAGCACGCCAAAATAGAACAAGGCTGAAAGCCCGGTAAAACCGTAAATGACAAACCATGCGTTGAGATAAGCCTGGGGGTGATCAAAGTTAAACAAGTACCCGAATGCCCGGAAGGCAAGTATCAAGCTGACAAAGTACCCAACCCAGCGGAGATACGGACGTCGAATGACAAAAAGCGCCTCTTGAGGGAATACCAGACCCAGATCGATCAGGGCGCCGCCAGCCAGTGCAATCGCCATAGTCCATATATACGTAAACGTAAAGGTATGGGATGTGTATAAATCGAAAAGTCCGCCAGTCACAATCGCCAGTGACGAGGTAAAGATCGAAAAAGCCCGGCCCGCAGCTTCGGTTCGGCGCAGACCAAAAATCCATAGACTGACGATCAAAAACGTCAAGCTCAGAATTGTCGGTAGAATGAAGTAGGCAATACGATCAGTTGCAGGAAAATCACTTAGGCTGATATCGGCTGTTTTTGTTTCCCCATGTGCCGTCAAGATCTCGACCGAGACAGTCTGCCCGGCACTTAAAGGTGCAAGAATATTCTTAAGCTCGGTTGAATTTGTGATTGGTGTTCCATTTACCGATTTCAATTGATCGCCCAATTGAAACCCCTGCGCATACATAGCCCACTGATGATCTGTATCCTGTGATTTCGATCCATTTAATACCATGGTATGTTCAAAGAAACCACCAAGAAATGGAGTCTTCAGCCAATTGTTTCCAATAAATAAGCCAGCAGCGAAGACAATCACCGCAATGATTTGATAACCCAGCACAATATACTGGGTGACCTTGTTTGAAACCTCGTAAAATCTCTGAGATGGATACATGGCTATAAAAAGAACCCAACCGCCTAAGCGATGTAGATGTAAATGAAATTTTACTACATCCCCCGCCTGCATCTATGGTACTTTCATAACAAAGCAGCAAGGCGGGACAACCCTGGTGAGGCTGCCCCGCCTTGTTAGCGGGCTAAATATCCAGATTTCGGACAGCTTTCGCATGCGTCTGGATGAACTTCCGGCGTGGATCGACCGCATCACCCATCAACATGTCAAACGTGCGATCAGACTCAGCCGCGTCTTCCACTGTGACGAGGAGCAGGGTCCTGTTTTCAGGATTCATTGTCGTTTCCCACAGTTGGATCGGGTTCATTTCGCCCAAACCTTTATAACGCTGCATCGTTGCCTTATCACCGATCTCCTTGAGGATCTTGTCCTTATCCTTGTCGGTATAGGCATACTTAACTTGATTCTTATGTGCGATCCTATATAACGGAGGCTGGGCAATATACAGATGTCCATCTTCGATCAAACGCGGCATATAACGGAAGAAGAAGGTTAGCAACAAGGTGCGGATATGGCTACCGTCTACATCGGCATCGGTCATGATGATGACACGTCCATAACGCAGACCTTCGACATCAAAATTGTCACCGATACCCGTTCCAAGCGCTGAGATCAATGCCTTGATTTCATTGCTGGAAAGAATCTTATCCAAACGAGCACGTTCGGTATTCATGATCTTACCGCGCAACGGCAGGATCGCCTGGAAGTGACGGTCACGTCCCTGCTTGGCGGAGCCACCTGCCGAGTCACCTTCTACAATATAAAGCTCTGTCTTGGAAGAGTCGCGTTCGGAACAGTCAGCTAATTTACCCGGTAATGTCAACGACTCAAGCGCAGATTTACGAATGACCAGATCACGCGCCTTGCGGGCGGCATCACGTGCCCGAGCTGAAGTCAAACATTTTGCAATGATCGCCTTAGCGGCTTGCGGGTTTTCTTCAAGGAAGGTGTTGAACGCTTCGCCAACCACTTGAGTTGCGTAGGTTTGCACTTCCGGATTCATTAACTTAACTTTGGTCTGAGACTCGAACTGCGGATTCGGGTGCTTGACTGAAACGATCGCAGTCAAACCTTCACGGGTATCATCACCCGAGAAGTTCGGATCAGCATCCTTGAGCAAGCCATTCTTACGGGCGTAATCATTGATCACACGCGTCAACGAAGAACGCAAACCGGTAAGATGTGTTCCACCATCAATCGTGTTGATGGTGTTCGCAAAAGAATATACCGATTCAGTGTAGGCATCCGTATATTGGATCGCAGCTTCGATGCCGATATTCTCGATCTCTTTCTCAACATATACAACCGGATGCAAATTCTCACGGTTGCGATTGAGATAGCGCACAAAGGAAGTGATCCCACCTTCAAAATAGAAGGTCATTTCACGGTCAGTACGCTCATCTAAAAATTTGATCGTTACGCCGCGCGTCACGAACGCCATTTCACGGAAGCGCTGCACCAGGGTATCGAAGCGATAATCCATCTCTTCGGTGAAGATCTGTTTATCGAACTTATACGTTTGCTTGGTACCGGTCTCTTCTTTTCCTACTTTGCCGATCACCTTGATGGCGCCCTGAGGCACACCACGCTTATAGTTTTGCTGCCACAACTTACCATCGCGTTTGATTTCAGTGGTCATCCATTCAGAGAGCGCGTTCACGGCACTCACACCCACGCCATGCAAACCGCCAGAGACTTTATAACCGCCGCCGCCAAATTTACCGCCTGCACCGATCACAGTCATGACCACATCGACGGTTTCCATGGGCTTACCGTTGGCATCCTTCTTTGAAGGATGCGGACCTACAGGAATACCACGGCCATTATCTTCAATACTTACACTGCCATCGGCATGGATGGTGATATTGATGGCGGTACAAAATCCTGCCAACGCTTCATCGATCGCGTTATCCACAACTTCATAGACAAGATGATGCAAGGCTTTAATATCCGTACCACCCACGTACATACCCGGGCGTTTACGCACATGCTCGATACCTTCAAGCGCTTGAATGGAACTTACATCATAATTTGCTTGCTTTTCTTCTTTTGCCACAAGAACCTCCAAAAAATTCTCTTACCAGGAACCAGCCCTGTAAACCCGCGTCCGATCAAATCGACCGGCGCGATCAAAAGGACTATGCTTTTTTTATTGACGAACGATTATTCATTTGTTGAAAGCGTTCATACACATTCTGCAACCAATTATTCATATCGCGATAATACACAAAACTCGCAGCCAGTAATGTGGTTGAGATGAACGCATGTCCAAAAATACCAACCAATAACAACCACGAGTCACTCGCTGGCACCATCCAAAGATAACTCAATCCACGCGACAGCAGAAAAACGCTCAACACGAACATGCTGCTGGTCGGGAGTGTGAAGCGTGACATCCGCAGACTGCTCAGGATCGACGCGAACGCATTCTGTTTGCGGACAAAGATCCCGTGCGGAGTAAAGAACAACGGCACGATCAGCCAGAACATAAAGAACAGAATAATGAAGAAAGCCGCTTGAGCCAGCAAGGGGTTGATCGCCGAGAGCAACGAAATGACAAGCAACAAAGGCAGGATAATGATGACGGAACCAATACCCCAGAGAATGGATAAAAGAATCGTCTGGGTAAACGCTCGGAAGAGACCAATGCCTACTTCCTCCTCACCCAGGCTTGCTCCTGCTACGATTCGAAAATACAATCCGCCACCTAGCCAGCCAATTAAGGTCAACAACAGGACTGAACCCATGATGACCGCAATAGATGATAATTGGATCACGTTCTGAATACCAAGCGGGGTTGGCACAGGGAATGTACGCGGCAGATCAAGCATCAAAGCCGGGATGCCAATCGGCATGGTTCGAACCCAGCCTAACCAATTCAATTTATCCATATAATCCATAAGAAGAGGCACAGAATCTGTATAGACCGCCAATTCCTGAGCAGGGAAATTATTGCGCTTAAGCAAAGTGATCCAACTGTCAAGAAGGGAGCTATACCACTGCCCTACACTTACCCGCGGACCCAGCCACAAAAACACATTCAACAACACCGGGATAACAATCAATGCGATCCGATTTGAAACCACGTTAAAACCAGCTTGAAGCGAAGCGATCACACCGGGTGGTGGAGGGAGTGTTTCCAGTTTTTGCATGTCCATAACCATTTGATTCTACCATACCGAACATGTCTTGGCATTCGCCTATGGGACAGGTACAATGCAACCATGGTTGCCCAAGACAAATACCTGCCAGACGCAAACCGCATTGGTCTCATCACCTCCACCACCCTGCTGGCGTTAGCGCTTACACGAATGGTCCCTGCGCCGGCTTTCAACTTTGAATTACAGCTCCCTGGCTTTTTTCTGACCTTTCCATTTAATGTCAACACAGCGATGGGCATCCTAACTGCCTGCCTCACCGCCACTGGCATGGACTGGCTCCTGCGCGGTCACCCATCACTACGTGGGCGCGCCACCTTTCAGTGGTGGTTTCTGCCTACCCTAACCACCTTTGTGATCAGTGTGCCACTTTCTATTTTCCCCAATGGCCAAGCCTGGTGGGCCAGTTTCATCGTAAGCGGCGTATTTCTTTTCCTGGTCTTTCTAGCGGAATATGTTGCCGTAGATGCTGATGCACCTTACTACACAACCTCCATGGTGGCATTAACTGCCATTTCCTTCACGCTATTCTTCATATTATCCGTTGCGTTGCGTACGAGTGAAGCTCGTCTCTATTTGATCGTCCCAGGCTTGTTCTTTTCCGCTTCGCTGGCAAGTCTGCGTATTTTACATTTGCGATTAAGCGGAAACTGGGAATATGCGTGGGCTGTTGGCATCGGGCTGGTTTGTGTTCAACTCGCCACCGGCTTCTATTACTGGCCCCTCTCCCCCATTCAATTTGGGCTGCTCCTGATCGGTCCATTATATGGCTTGGTCAGTTTTGCCATCAACCTTGGCGAAAACATCCCAACCCAACGCGCCATACTCGAACCCGCGATCATCACCGCGCTATGCTGGGGTCTCTCGGCTTTTATTCGCTAACATGCTCTCAACTTTAGAATTAAGCCAATCTCTATTAGATGAAATGATCGCCTATGTAGATCAGCGCGCGCCACTCGAAGCCTGCGGATTGTTGGCGGGCAAAGTGGCTCGGGCTGAGAAAATGATCGGGGTGTTGAATCAGGCACACAGTCCGGTACGATTCGTGATGGATCCGTATGAGCAGCTCCACGCCTTTGACTGGATCGACTCCAACGGACTCGACCTCATTGCCATTTTCCACTCGCATCCTACTGGACCTGAAACTGCCTCGCCCACCGATATTTTGGAGGCGGCTTATGCCGTTGTCCACGTGATCCTTTCATATACAGGGCAGCAATGGAAAGCACGGGGCTTTTGGATAGAAGGCAGCCAAGCCAGCGAAGTAACCTTACAGATCACAGGCTAGAGCAACCGAACAAACAATTTTGTGTTTTATATATCAGACTCAAAACGGAGGAGGTTTGATGCAACTTTTAATGGGTGTTGTAGCGGTAATTCTTGGGTACATTCTGGGTTCAATTCCCTTTGGCTTATTGATCGTAAAGATCAAGACCGGCAAAGACCTGCGAACCGTTGAAAGCGGACGCACCGGCGGAACAAACGCCGCGCGTGCAGCAGGGTTGGGAGCCGGATTGTTGACGGCATTTACAGATATCTTCAAAGGTGCAATCGCCGCATGGGTGGCACAATGGTTGGTACCAACCAACGATCTGATTCATATCCTTGCCCCCATCGGCGCGATCCTGGGACACAACTATTCCGTCTTTCTCATCGAACGCGATGAAAACGGCAAGCTGAAATTTCGCGGCGGTGCCGGTGGCGCTCCGGCATTGGGCGGCGCCATGGGGCTTTGGTTGCCAATGTTCCCCATTGCGTTTGGCTTGGGCGCGCTCATTTGGTTCACCATCGGGATCGCTTCACTAACTACCATGGCAATTGGCTTGGTGGTCATTATTATCTTTGCGATTCAGGCATCCTTGGGACATCTGCCTTCCATATATATTTGGTATGGCGTGGTTGCCGAATGCCTAATGATCTGGGCATTACGCCCCAACATCAAAAAGCTGATGGCAGGGAATGAACGCGTGATCGGGCTAAGCCTAAATGGTTGGCTTAGAGCAAGAAAAGAAGCCAAAGAAAAAGCTAATCAGAAATAATAATTTGGGGTAGAAAATGCGCTCTCTAAAGCGCTTTTGCAAGATGTCTAATAAAAAACGTCCCCGAAAAATTTCGGGGACGTTTTCATAATCACGGATAAGACTACTGACTCATGTGATACAGCAAAGCATGCAAGTTATGCTGATGTAAGGTCTTGGCAAGACCACCAAGATACACGCGACTCTTGCCGCAACTTTCAATCGTGATCTCTTCCAGCAGCTCATCAGCGTTCTTCTTCCGCGCGATAGACTTCACCGATTTTTTGATTGCATTAAGATAGTTCAAATTCTCTTTCACTGCCGCATCGATCTCGCCGCGCAGAATGATATCGCCGTGACCTTGAACGATGTTCTCAAGCCCCATGCGCGCAACCTTCTTAATGGATGTAATGTTCTCATCCACATCGCCATCCACGATATATGGAATGGGCATAAAGGAATCACCGGCGAACAAGATGCGGTCTTCTTCCACCAAGACAGAGATGCCATCTTCACTGTGACCATACGCAGGCGCAATGATCAGGTTCTTCTTGCCCACGCGCAGGGTCATCTCGCCATCCAAAAATGTCATTTGCGGCGGGATGATCTTT
The DNA here is from genome assembly GCA_964568115.1 of uncultured Anaerolinea sp. GTDB lineage: Bacteria > Chloroflexota > Anaerolineae > Anaerolineales > Villigracilaceae > Defluviilinea. The sequence continues at coordinate 3,771 of CAZMQE010000043.1, read as the reverse complement.
ACCTGCTTCAACGCTGGATTCTGCTTTTTCGCAGATTCCAGCGAGGGCTCGCCACGCTCCAAAAGCAGATCGCGGCACTTTGCATGCGCAACCACCGTAGCCCCCGGAAAGAAACAATTACCCCAGGCGTGATCGGCATGGTAGTGCGTATTGATCACATAGCGCACTGGCACACTCAACTCACGTTCAATGAACTCGCGGATCGCCAGCGTTTCATCTGGCAACGCCAGTGTATCGATCACTACTGCCCACTGCGGACCCGCCACCACCCCGGCTGTCACCTGGGCATACACTTCACTTTGAAACCAAAACACATTTTCAGACACTCGTTCACGATGCATGCAAATATCCTTAATTATTTTTCTCTATTCATAGCACAAACGCGAGTGAAAAGCAAGTCGACTATACAAATTATCTGGCATTTTCGTAAGCTGTCAGACAACAGCATGCTTGCCTGTGAGTTCTTGCCGTGATACACTGTACAAAATGAGCAATAACCTCCTTATTGTCACAACAGATGCGATGTTTGCCAAGCGCTTATCAACCAGCCTTGAGCAGGAGGGCTATCGTGTTTATGCGGCAAAAGGTAAGGGTGAAGCGGTCGTCCGTGCGGATGAGCAAAACTGCTCCACCGCCTTTCTGGATCTGGAACTTAGTGAAAAGTTCGTCTCCGAATTGGGACGTGCGCTGCGCACGCTCAACCCGACCATCAAGCTGATTCTATTTTCTGACGAAGATACGCCCCCCGCGCTGGATGACCTCCGCCCATGGACGTTGGCACGCAAACCTGCACGTACCCCGGAACTGTTGACCATGCTCAAAAACACCCCCACTCCCCAACCCCAACCCAACCGCGCCATCAATGAGTCACCTGCAGTGCGTCTCCCTGAACCAGAGACCCAGGAACTTCCATGGTTACAAGATGTGACCAAAGCGGCGCAACATCTCACGCGGCTTACACTGGAGTCTTCTGCGCAAGCGGCATTGATCACCCGCAAAGATGCTTTGTGGGCATACGCTGGTCAGCTTTCGCAGAATGCCGCCAAGGAGTTGGCGGTTACGGTCACCCGTCACTGGGACGGACAAAAAGGCAGCGATCTATTACGCTTCGTCCGTCTCGAGGCGACCAAAGCTGAGCATATGCTTTATGCCACACGCCTTGCGGATGAAGTTGTCCTCGCGCTCGTGTTCGATGCCGAGACGCCGTTCAGCACCATCCGCATGCAAGCGGGACAATTGGTGAACATGCTCTCCACGGTACCGACCATTGAGCCCGTCGTGGAACAACGTCAGCCAGAACAAAAGCCTGTTGTCAAACCTCAGCAGGCTCCGGCTGCGAATGAAGCGCCGACTCAATATCTCGAAGAAGACGAAAACAATCAAGAGTTGGATATCCCCGATATCTCCAACATCATTTCAGATGTTCCGCCCCATAATCCAAGTCCTAATACAACAAATCCTCTCAGAGATTCATGGAGCACAAGTCCATCCAACTCACGCCCGCGGAAAATTAGCCGCGAAAGTTCGCCTGCTGTGCGCGTGAATGACTTGCTGGTTTCGAATCAAAGCAACGAACAGACTGTTGAACATGCGGTGGAAGATTTCGATGCAACGATGCCATCGAAATCTCGTCAGCGACCTGTGACCCCTGTGCGCCGACCCGGCACCGGTGAATTGGATGAGACCCGTCCGCACTCGATCACTGAAGTCGCTGGACGTGTGATGATGGAACCCATCTCACCGGGCTTATACAATTTGACCTATGCCTGCTTGCTGGTGCCGCGCTTTAGTTCACACTATCTCACGGGCGACATCTCGGATCGGTTGTCTGAATGGCTGCCGCAAATTTGCATCGCCTTCGGCTGGCGCTTGGAATATTTGGCTGTGCGCCCTGAGTATGTGCAATGGGTCTTGAATGTGCCGCCGTCCACATCGCCGGGCTATCTCATGCGCATCATGCGCTCGCAAACCTCTGAAAAGATCTTTACTGAGTTCCCGCGCATGAAAAAGGAAAATCCATCCGGCGATTTCTGGGCGCCGGGCTACCTCATCATGGGCGGCACCCAACCTCACCCGCCGCAATTGGTGAAGGATTACATCAAGCAGACCCGCGCCAAACAAGGCTATTCACAACCACACAAGTAAATTTAAAATGCAGGAGCCAGCTCCTGCATTTTTCTTTTTAAGCCCATTCATAATTGGAATTTGTGTTCTAAAAATCTTGACCGCAGAGTATAATCACTTTGCGGTTTCATTTTTAACCTATTCAAACACCAAACTATAGCGGTACTTGGAGATTGACGTGACAACCGACCTCACCCTCACCGAAAAACGAGAAGAACTCAAACGCAAACTGGCAGCAGGCGAATATAAAACGCTGGTTGATGTTTGCTTGGAATGGTTCGAAAGCCTGCTTCGAAAGATAACTCGGCGAAAAGAGCAACTTACACTTTGGGTTACTTCTACAGTCTTGGTTTTAATAATGAGTTTTGCGGGATTTTTAATTATTTATTTCACTGATAATTTGTTCGTTATTACCGGGTTGCCTAGCCAGACAAGTTTAATAATCAACTTCTTGATAATCCTTTTTTTCGGAGGACAAGCAATTACCAGCTCGATTGCAATCAACCAGTTGACTAAAAGCAGCTTCTTCCTCTTACATGATATGGTATTGGACTCGATAGAATCAGCGGAAAGCATTGACAACCTGAAGAACTGGCTGGAAGCGACTTGCAACAAGCGAAGTCATCTGCTTGTTGCAATTATTGGAGGGGTATTTGCAGGTCTATATGCAAGGTCATTACTAAATACCAGCCTCTTTATATTGATTGGTAGTGGTGCTACATTTAGCATAATTGTTTTTAGTATATTTAGTACGGTTTTTCTTCAGTTACTCTTTATGATTCTTCTATTATCAGGAAAGCTCAGTACATATCATCTAAAACTATTCACGCCAGACCCGAGCAGTTCAGAACTTATATTTCAGCTATCTAACAAACTAAATCTCGTTGCTTATTTTGTTGGAGTATACGCCGCTATTATGACATTTGTTTTTGTAGAGAGTGGCTTCTTTACATCCGCAGGCATTTTTCTGGTGCTGGTCTTATGGTTGCCTCTTATTGCTCTCTTCATCCTCAACCAAACCAGTCTCGCCAGTATCATCCGTCGTGCCAAATGGAAAACGCTCAACGAGATCCAATCTCAAGTGGAAGAACTCCGCGCAACGAATAACCTCAAAGACAAAGAAACCATGGAAGCCATCAACCGCCTTATGGATTTCCATGACCGCGTCAAAGCTACCCGTAACTCAGCAATTGACCTGAGGACTGTTCTCAATTTCATCAATTCCCTGCTACTGCCCCTGCTCGCCTTCCTCCTTGGCAATCTCGATAAAGTGTTACTATTGTTTTCAAAAAAACCATAACAAACAACCTGGTGGTTTCGATACGCCCTCCGCGACACCTGCACGGCAACAAACGCAGTGCGGCGCAAGTGTCGCTTCGGGCTACTCAACCACCAACTGATTACTGATGACTGGAAACTAACCATGCCCCCTACTCTCTATCTCATTGACGGACACGCTCTCGCCTATCGTATGTACTTTGCCCTGACCGCTGTTGGCGGAAGTCAACGCTGGCAAACATCAAAAGGTGAACCCACTGCCGGGATTTACGGCTTTGCGCGCGAACTGCTGCGCATTCTTGAAAACGAAAAGCCTGAATACATGGCAGTCGCTTTTGACGTCGGCAAAACCTTTCGCGATGAAATGTT
>CAZMQE010000042.1:9008-17644 GCA_964568115.1 uncultured Anaerolinea sp. | reverse complement strand
GTGCGCTCGATTTCGATCGCCATCGTGCCGAGGTCAACCCAGGTAATTTCATGAATCGTTCTGAACACCCAGGCACCACCGTTCATAACAACCTTGGGAGGCGTGTTGGACTTGGCGCCCAAGCCACCCGTGCGAACAAAAGCGCGGTTGGCAGGGGTTTTGACATAAGCCTTCATGACCGAGATAAAGAGGACAACCCCGATCAAGATGACCGCAGCAATCCCAAAAACAATGTAAACAGCAAACATTTCCATTCAAACCTCCAAATAGTTGTACCGGGCTGGGCACTCCATGGCTCCAGCAGAATTACCGGCGAGTAACGAGATAAAGACGTTGCGCAGCGTTGTACGATAAAAGAATGACCGGTGTACCACGCGCGATGGGTTGCTCATCTTCCGTGATGGCAAACAGACTGATCAAGGTGCCACCGTCATCACGCAGATGAACCATTCCATAGCGACCATCCACAAAGGGACTGATCACGGTTCCGGGTCTGCCGACCAGTGCCTGGGCACGTGTGGCTGTGGTGCTGAGCGGCGGCAGGGCGCGCCCAATCAAACGAGTGATACGTGAGGTGATCAGACTGCCGATCACGAGGCTGACCATAAATGTTGCTAGCAATAGCAGTCCCGGGAAAACCCCGAGCAAACCTACAGCCAGTCCATTTAAGAACCAGCCCAACAAACCGGTACTCATCAAAACGATGAGCATCACTACCAGCAAGGGGGCTTTGCCGATTCCGAGAAAAGCCAGCCACGAGAACCCAGACAGTGAAGCATGGTCTATATCTGAGTCATGATCCAGTTCGTGCTCCAGATCATGTTGGATCGATATTTCTGCATCGACATCGGCTGCCACATCACCGTCCATATCGGCGTCTATCTCGGCATCGGCATCAATGTCAGTGTCACCATCATGGCTGAGCCCCAACAGTTGCAAGGCAGCCAGGGTCACGCCCAGCCCCAACATCAACGTGAACGGCAGGTTGTACCAGGCGATTAAGAACTTCCAAAAAGAATACATTCAGCATTTTCCTTGCTCAATCCAACGGTCAAAGCAAATTAGTTGAACTCAGTGATCTCAGGAACGGTCAATAAGTGAAAAGCCAGGGTGGACATGCCGGGCGCTTTGCGTCCAGCCCGATTCCCGTGCGCGGTGTATTGATTCAGAATTTCCTGAACCCGTTCCTGCACCATTTCATCTTGAAAAAAGCTTTTCAAATCTATTTCACCGTCTAAAATGTCGCGCACACCCAGCTTTTCGTAAATTTGTCCCATGACTTCCGAGACAAAGTCGGTGCTGATGATCAGATCGTCAGCGATATCACGCTGCGCCAGATTGAATAACAAGCCAAGACGGGCAAGATCGTTTTCACGTGATGTGAAATTGGCAACCGGCAGGGTGCCATCCATGATGACCGTCTGTTTCGGCAAATCCACCCGACCAGCCACGATCAATACTCCCGGCGTGATCACAAAGTGACCCTGGGCAGCGGCGTTAATGGCGGCAGCCAGCGCATACAAAATCTCATTCTTGGCAATGTAGCCGCCGCCTTTTGCGTCAAGGATGCGCTCCAAAACCTGGGGCTCTGGGGAGGTGCAGGTAAACACGATCAGCGGCGGGCGCGGGAGGGCGCGAGTCATTTGAACAACTTTGGCTGGCCAGCTTTCATCGTTTGCCACCTCGGTATCCAAAAGCAGGATATCGATACGGGGTGTTGATGAACGCAGCGCCTGTTTCAACTCCATACCAGAGAGGCTGCTGAACTCACCTACCACATGGGTACGCCAGTCGCGCCTCAGCAGCATCGACATAAAGTCACGCGCATAAGGGTCATCTTCGACAATGATCACGTTCAATTCTTTTTTCATGTTTTTTACCTTGTGTGTATTGTAGGCTCGCCCGTAGAGGCTGCCCCCCAGATTATCCGGGGTGTGAACCGGGTAAATTACGAATTTTCTGAAAATAATTTATCGAATTCCCCGAGTCTATTTTGGTAGTCTTTTATCCATTGAACTGATATACGTTATTCGTACAATTTCGTTTCTGCACTAGACAACCCTTCGCAACTGGTTATATTTTTGAGCGTATAATGCACTCAAGCGAAAGGATTATTGTTATGCTAAACAACCGTCAACTTGCCGATACATTCACGCTCATCGCCAACCTGCTCGAGATCAAAGGCGAAGTGATCTACGTCACGCTTGCTTATCGCAAGGCGTCTGAGAGTCTGCTGGCGTTGCCGCGCGATGCCAGGGAATTTTGGAAAGAGGGAAAACTGCGCGAGATCCCCGGTGTGGGCAAAGCCATCGCCGAAAAAATTGACGAGTTGTTGAACACGGGCAAACTTCAATTCCTTGAGAATCTCAAAAAAGAAATCCCCGAAGAACTGGCGACGTGGCTGGCTGTCCCTTCATTGGGACCGAAAAAAGTCGCGATGATCTGGAAGACGTTAAACATCACGGCTCTTGCTGACCTTGAAGCTGCTGCCAAAGACGGGAAGCTGCGTTCACTCCCGGGCATGGGCGCCAAGTCCGAAAGTGCGATCCTCGAAGGGATTGCATCGTTATCCCGCCGATCAGGGAGATTGCCGCTGGGCAAAGCTTATCCGCGCGCGCAGGAGATCATCAAGACTCTCAAAGCGGTGAAAGGAGTCGTCGATGCAGAAGCAGCTGGCAGCTTAAGAAGGATGCGTTCGACCGTCGGCGATCTGGACATTCTCGTCGCGGCAAAAGATTCGTCCGCAGTGATGGAGGCGTTCGTCAACTTGCCGGGTGTGAGTCGCGTGTTGGGCAAAGGCGAGACGAAGTCATCGATTGAATTTAGCGATGGCGTGCGCGCGCAGGTGTGGGTGCATCCGCCGGAGAAGTTTGGGACGGCGCTGCAATATGCGACCGGCTCGAAAGATCACAACGTGTTGTTGCGGCAGATCGCGCTCGATAAAGGTTTATCGTTATCGGAGCATTCGTTCACGAAGGTCAAGGGCGGAAAGGAAATCTTTTGCGCCACCGAGGAAGCTGTGTACGAAACGTTGGGCTTGCCGTGGATTCCGCCAGAGTTGCGCGAGGGGCGTGATGAAGTGACGTTGGCAAAGGCAAACAAATTGCCAAAGCTGATCGAAGTGAAAGATATCAAATCCAATTTGCACATGCACTCAACGTATAGTGATGGCAAGCTAAGCATGTTGGATATGGCGAAGGCAGCGATCAAGCGTGGACTGAAGGTGATCGTGTTCTCGGATCATTCGGTGAGCCTCGGCGTGGCAAATGGGTTATCTATTGAACGCCACAAACAACAAGCGGCTGAGATCAAGAAGCTTCAAAAACAATTTGGCGATGAGCTTATTGTTTTGCATTCCAGTGAAGTGGAGATCAAAGCCGATGGCTCGCTCGATTATCCCGATGATTTTCTCGCATCGTTGGATATCGTGGTGGCGTCGTTGCATTCGAGTCTGCGTCAGCCGCGTGAAAAGATCACCGAACGATTATTGCAAGCCGTCAACAACCCGCACGTGGATATCATCGGTCACCCGACGGGACGTGAGATCCCTGACCGTGAAGGCGCCGATCTGGATATGGAAGTGATCTTGCAAGCTGCCGCCAAATCAGGTGTGGCGATGGAGATCAGTGCGAGTCCGTATCGGCTTGACCTTGATGATATGCATGCCCGCCGCGCGCGTGAATTGGGTGTGCTCCTGACCATCAACACCGATGCACACGCGGAAGAAGATTATGATTTACTGCATTATGGTGTCGCCATTGCAAGGCGCGCCGGGGTGACGAAGAACGATGTGATCAATACCTGGTCTGCGGATAAGTTGTTGAAGTGGTTGAAGAATCGCGGTTAAAAAACGTGACAGTCACCTTCAAGGTGACTGTCACGTGGCTTGTATGTGGAAGTGAGACTTTATGAAAAATCCTTTCGGCGATCAACAAATCCCTGGACCCCTTGGTTCTCATCTCAACTTAAAAGAGCGTATGTACAAAAAAGTTAAAGCAGCGAAAGTTGATGAGCAGATCCTTGCGATCATGCTGAAAGCATATGAAGATGCGCTGTATGAAGAAAATGTTGCCTTGTCCCGTCCTGAAAGAAATCGCCTGTTTTCACAGATCATAAAAATGATAATGGAAGATGTGCTCAAGAAACCTAATCCACCTTCGGCAAAGATTGGATGAACTATGAACTCTCAACCCAATAAACGTATGCTCTTGATCATCGTCAGCGCCGTGGATATGGCTTTGAGCGGCATTGTGCTGTTGATCTATTTTGGTTTTCTGCCCATTGATCTTTCCGGTTTGAGTGTTCCGCGCTGGGTGGTTGGTTTGGTGGGTGGGTTATGGTTTGTGTCTGCGCTTGGTGTTCTTGTTTATCAGCTTACAAAGACGGATATTTCTGAATAAGCGCAATCCAATGACCGCGCTCAAATCCCTTTTGTTTCTGGTGATTGCGCCGGGCATGGTGGCGGGCTATATTCCGCTGGCGTTGTTGCGGCGAGGTGGCTTCCTTGAAACAGGCGTCCTTGCCTGGCTGGCAATCCCAGCGTGGTTGATCGGCATGGTGATCCTGTTGTGGAGTTTCTGGAATTTCCTCAAACAAGGACGCGGCACACCGGCTCCGGTCGATCCGCCTAAGGAGTTGGTGGCTGTTGGTTTCTACCGCTACACGCGTAATCCGATGTATGTTGGTGTGTTGCTGATGCTCGCAGGACATTTTTTGTGGTTTGGCTTTTGGAATTTATTGATCTATGCGGTGATCATCTTTTTTGCATTCAATACGTTCATCGCATATTATGAAGAGCCAACCCTGAAGCGTAAATTTGGTACGGCGTATGAAGAGTATTGCCAGCGGGTTCCACGCTGGCTGCTGCGTCTCTAACAAAAGCCAGCATTAAATCGGATTGAAAGTCATCTTTCAATTCTGGGTAGGTCGGGGTAAGATAAAAACAGTGTATTCAAACAACTACCCAGTGAGGTAATCAAAATGACCAAGACCCCGATCCCAGCCGAGGAAGTCCGCTTTTTTAGTGGCAGTTCCAATCCGACGCTTGCCGCCAGCATCGCCAGCAACCTGGGCGTCCCCTTGGATGACACCCACATCTCCCGTTTCAGCAACGATAATCTCTACATCCAACTTGGTGCAACGGTGCGTTATCGACGTGTCTACATTGTGCAGTCGTTGTCGCAGCCGACCAACGACCATTTGATGGAGCTGTTGATGATGCTCGATATTGCGCGCGCTGCGGCAGCCTCGGAAGTCCACGCGATTATTCCGTATTACTCGTTCGGTCGCTCAGATAAAAAAGACGCGGCGCGGATCTCCATCACGGCGCGTTTGGTGGCGGACCTCATCAAGACCGCCGGAGCCACGCATGTAATGAGTATGATGTTCCATTCGCCGCAGGTGCATGGCTTCTTTTCCGTACCGACAGATCCGTTGAGCGCCCGCCCGGTATTCAAGGAATATCTGGACACACGCGACCTGACCGATCACATCGTGGTGGCACCGGATATGGGCTCGGCAAAATCTGCCGCCCGTTTCGCTAAAAGCCTGAACCTGCCCATTGCCGCCGGGAACAAGGAACGTGTCTCAGACACCAAAGTGCGCATCAGCGGACTCACCGGCAATCAGGTCCGCGGACACAAACATGCGTTGATCTATGATGACGAGATCGCCACCGGCGGCTCCATTGATGAGCTGAGTCGTGTATTGATCGCTGAAGGGATTGAGGATATTACGGTGGTCTGTACGCATGGTGTCTTTACGCATGGTGGTTTGGAAAGGCTGGCGGCAATTCAGCAGATTCGCGAGATCATTGCCACCGACACGGTATATCTACCGCCTGAGCAACGCCATCCGAAATTGAAGATCCTGTCCATTGCGCCGGTGTTAGCCAATGCGATCTACAACAACGTACATCACGAGTCGATCAACGACCTGTTTGTGTTCGGTGAATAAGTATTTCGTAGGGGCCGGGTCTCCCCGCCCAGATAGGGGACGAGAAAACCTCGCCCCTGCAAACATATGTTAGAAAAATTAAAATCCCGCGCCCGTGCTTTGAAGAACGAAGCCCTGGCGGTGTATTTTGCAGCAAAAGATCCGCGGACGCCGTGGTATGCGAAGGCCGTTGCGTTTCTCACGACCGCCTATGCCTTCAGCCCGATCGATCTCATTCCGGATTTCATTCCCATTCTCGGATATCTCGATGATCTGTTCATTGTGCCAGCAGGAATTGCGCTCGCGATTCGCTTGATCCCGACTGAGGTGTTGGAGGAGGCGCGGGGCAAAGTGACAAGCTCCGGCTTGGAAAGAGGCGCGGCGGTCGGAGCGGGGCTGGTCATCTTTATGTGGCTTGTCAGCTTGATAGGTGTCATAACTCTTATAAAAATCTTATCCAAATGAATATAATGAAAGTAACGGAGGCTCTTATGATCAGCAAAACTATGCAAGACGCAATCAACGAACAAATCAACAAAGAACTGTATTCGTCGTATCTGTATCTTTCGATGGCGGCATATTTCGCGAACAAAAATCTGGCGGGGTTTACAAAATGGCTGCATATGCAGGCAGACGAAGAACGTGAACACGCCATGAAGCTGTACGCGCATTTGGAAGACCGCGGCGGGCGTGTGCTGTTGAAAGCCATCGCTGCACCCAAGACCGAATGGGCTTCAAACCTTGAAGCTTTCAAAGAAGTGGCGGCGCACGAGGCGGCGGTGACGGCTTCGATCCATGCGTTGTATGAAACCGCGTTGGCGGAAAAAGATTACCCGGCGCAGGTGATGTTGCAGTGGTTCATCAATGAACAGGTGGAAGAGGAAAAGAACGCGGCTGAAATTGTCGCGAACCTTGAGTTGATCGAGGAGCGCGGCACGGCGGTGCTGATGCTTGATAAGCAACTCGGCAAGCGCAGCGGCGAGTAGTTTACAATTAGACCCTGAGTTTTCTCAGGGTCTTTTTATTTATTAATCGTAGGGGCGACCCGCCCAGCGAATGGAATATACCTTGACGACCCTGACGGGTCGCCCCTACTACATATTCGGAGATACATGAGTTATACAATTCGACGTGCAACACCCGAAGACAAACCCGAATGGCTCCGCATGCGGCAGGGACTGTGGCCCGAGGCGCCTCTGGATTATTTGAGTCTGGATCTGGATAAACTGCTCAACAATTCAAACGCTGGCATTTTCGTCGCTTCAGATTCTCAGGGACAGTTGATCGGTTTCATCGAGGCGGGGCTGCGCGATCGGGCGGAAAGCTGCGAGACCTCGCCCGTGGGCTATATCGAAGCCTGGTATGTGGATGAGCACATGCGTGGACAAAAACTTGGTAGCGATCTGGTCCGCACTGCGGAACAATGGGCACGCGAAAAAGGCTGTACGGAAATGGCATCGGATACGTGGCTCGATAATGAAACCAGCATCGCCGCGCATTTGAAGCTGGGCTATTACGAAGCAGATCGTTTGGTACATTTTGTGAAAAGGTTGTGATTTTCCACTAATCTACACTAATCCCCGCGAATTTAAAAGATTGACGCAGATTAGCGTAGATTGGCGGATGTACTCTTATAAACTGGACGGAGGTTTCCCGTCCCTACGGAAAACCATGAAAAACTTTCTCATTTACGGTTCGTACGGATACACCGGTCAACTGGTTGTTGAGCTCGCTCTACAAGAGGGGCTGCGTCCCATTCTTGCGGGGCGCGATGAAGTCAAACTGCGCGCGCAGGCGGAGCAATACAAACTTGAATATCGCGCCTTCACATTAGATGAAACTGCAAAATTAGATTCAGCCCTGAATGAAGTGGATGCCGTGCTGCATTGTGCAGGTCCATTCGTGTTGACGTTTCGGCAAATGGCAGAGGCTTGTATCCGCACCAAGAAACACTATGTGGATATCAGCGGTGAGATCGAAGGCTTTGAAGCGCTGGCGAAGATGAGCGATGAAGCGAAGCGGGCAAACATCATGCTCCTGCCCGGCGGCGGATTCGATGTGGTGCCGTCGGATTGCCTCGCGGCGTATCTGCATGAGAAGCTACCGACTGCCACACACTTCCGTTTGTTCATTCGCGGCGTTGGTGGCGGCGTCTCGCGCGGCACGGCGCTCTCAGGCATTGAGAACATGCATCGGCAGGGACGCATCCGCAAGGACGGCAAGATCGTGCAAGTGCCGCCTGCGTGGCAGGTCCTTGAACAAGATTTCGGGCGTGGACCGACGAAAGTCGTTTCGATCGGCTGGGGTGATGTATCCACGTCTTATTACAGCACCGGCGTGCCGAATATCGAAACGTATTTTGCGGTGAAACCTTCTGCCATTGCCATGTTGCGGCTCACTCGCACACTCGGACCTTTGCTCTATACCCGCAGCGTCCGCAATCTTCTACAATGGATCATTGCCCGCGCGAATCCGCATGGACCTTCGCGCAAGCAAAATGAAACCGGATTCAACCTGATGGTCGGAGAGATGCGCGATGCGAACACCGGACAAGTCATCCGCGCCAAGTTACGCACGCCCGAAGGCTATCGTCTCACCGCGCTGACCACCATCGAGATCATGAAACGCATTTTGAACGATGATTACAAAACCGGTTTCCAAACTCCAGCGCTGGCATATGGCACGAACTTCATCATGCAATT
>CAZMQE010000042.1:0-8908 GCA_964568115.1 uncultured Anaerolinea sp. | reverse complement strand
AAACCGGTTTCCAAACTCCAGCGCTGGCATATGGCACGAACTTCATCATGCAATTCGAAGGCGTTACACGCGAGGACTTGGTTTCGTCTGGTGGTTGAGTAGTCCCGCGTGCTTTTCGCGGGATGTACACTTGCACCGCACGCAAGTGCAGGTGTCGAAACCACCATGTAAGCAAAGTATTTTCATTATAGGAAATGATTCGTATGAAATATATAGCTTTTTATTTATTGGTATTCACAGTCATATTGCTTTCAGCTTGCTCATCATCTGCAATCAGCACGCCCGCATCGGTCAACACGAAAGCCGCACCCATCCAACCCGCCACTACTCTGCCAGCCACAGCCGTACCCACTTCAGCGGAGGCGAACATGTCTCTCCAACTCACCAGCGACGCATTTAGCAACGGACAATCCATCCCTGCCAAATATTCCTGCATCGGCAAAAATATTTCACCCGCCCTCGCGTGGACCGAACCACCCGCGGGCACACAATCCTTTGCGTTGATCGTGGATGATCCCGATGCGCCCGGCAGAACCTGGGTACATTGGGTGTTATTCAACATCGCGGCGAACACGCGCAGCTTGCCAGAAGATCTGCCCATCACCGGGAAAAATGTTGACCCCAACGCGATCTATGTTGGCAACAACTCATCGGGCTCAGCGGCGTATCAAGGTCCCTGCCCGCCAAGCGGCACGCATCGTTATTACTTCAAACTCTACGCGCTTGATACCACCATCAGCTTGTTACCCGGCGCAACCAAGGATCAACTGCTCAAAGAAATGGATGGTCATATCCTTGCGCAGGCTGAACTGCTGGGTACCTTCAGCAAATGACGGCATCGAATTCAAAGATCTTGCGCGCCAGAGAATCGGGCAACCCGATCATCGATGGCAATGAGGTGACTTTCTTTTGGGATGGCAAAACTGCGCCAACTCTCGTAGGCGACTTCAACCACTGGGACTCAAGCGCCACGCCCTTCAAACGCCTCTCCCCTCGACTTCAACCTGCTTCTACAAAATCGACCTGGTACTGCACCCTATCCCTGCCGCGCGATGCGTACGTTGAATACGCGTTCCATGACCCGGTCTCACAAAAGAATTTCAATGATCCCTTGAATAAAAAGAGCGTGAACAACGGCGTGGGCGGACGCAATAACTTCTTCTACATGCACGAGACCATGCCATCACCATTTTCGATGCGCCGCGCGGATATTTCCGGCGGCGCGTTGACGAGTCATGTAGTGGAAACAAAATGGCTGCGTGATGATTACGAACGTGAGATCTATTTGTATCGCCCGCCTGTGAAAGAGTCTGTTCCGTTATTGGTTGTCTTCGATGGACAGGATTATCTGCAACGCGGCAAACTGGCTGTCATCGTGGATAATCTGATCGCAGAGCAACGTATTCAACCGATCGCGATGGCATTTCTGCCCAGCACAAGTCGCTGGCGGAATTTGGAATACGCCTGTTCGGATGGGACGATTCTTTGGCTCGATCAGATCATTCTCCCGCTTGCCAATGAAAAACTAAATTTGCTTGATATCAAGAAACATCCCGGCACTTATGGTGTGCTCGGCGCCTCGCTGGGTGGAACGATGTCGCTCTACACCGGCTTACGCATGCCGGACGTTTTTGGCAAAGTGCTCAGTCAATCTGGCGCGTTCATGATCGAAAGCCGCGACTTCGCTGTGGTGGACTTGGTAAAACATCAACATGCGCACGATCTCAACATCTGGATGGATGTGGGTCAACTGGATATTCTGTTTGAAGACAACCGCCGCATGAAAAAATTATTGCATGAAAAAGAATACAACGTCACCTACCGTGAATTTACCGGTGGGCATAACTTCACCGCCTGGCGCGATGATGTCTGGCGCGGGCTGGAAGTAATGTTTCCCATCGAACCCTGAAAGGGTGAAAGTATTCTAGAACTCGGATTGCATTTCATCCAAATCCCGAAGGGATGACACAATCGTTCATGTCATCCCTTCGGGATTATTGTGCCCATCCACACCACCGTTATAATCCTTACATCCCTTTGGGATTGGAGATCAAAAAGACATATGCTCCTCGCCACCCTCTGCTACGTCAAGCACGACGGCAAAACGCTCATGGTTCACAGAAACAAAAAGCCCAACGACATCCACGCAGGCAAATGGAATGGGTTGGGCGGCAAGTTCGAAGCGGGGGAAACGCCTGAAGAGTGTATCAGGCGCGAGGTCGAAGAAGAGGCGGGGCTTGTGATCCAGAATCCACATTTGCATGGGTTGCTCGTCTTCACGAATTTCAAAGGCAACGATTGGTATGTGTTTGTTTTTACGGCGAGTGAATTCGTGGGACAGTTGAGTGAGTCATCGCCTGAGGGGCGACTCGCATGGATCGACGATGACAAATTGACCAGTTTGAATCTTTGGGAGAGCGACCACATCTTTTTGCCGTGGCTCGCAGCGGGGAAATTCTTCTCAGCCAAGTTTGAATACGCTGGGGATAAGATGCAAGGCTATGATGTGACATTTCACGAGCACTTAAAATAAAAATCGGGAGTGGAAACAACTCCGCTCCCGATCACACAAAACTTATTTAGCCAGCACCGCACCCGCCGCCTGCGGATCAAAGCCCTCGGGCCAGAGTGTGGATTTATCGTATTGAACTTTGCCAAGATCGGCATCATGCAGGTTGGCGCCGCTCAAATTCACGTTGCGCAGGTCTGCCAGATAGAGGAAGGCATTCCGCAGGTCTGCCCCGCTCAGGTTTGCCTTGCGCAGGTCGGCTTCACTAAGATCAGCTCTGCCTAATTTTGCCTCGCTGAAGTCCGCCCCACCCAAATTACTTTTGCTGAAGTTCGCCCCGATCAGAATGCCCTTGCTTAGATCAGCATCGGTGAAAACACTGTTTCGCAAATCTGCTCCGCTTAAATTCACCTTGATCATTTTTGCTTCCCGCAGATTCGACTCAGACAATTTCGCGTTCGTCAGGTCGGCACCACCGAGGTTGGCACCAGTGAAGTTTGCACCGTGCAGGCTGGCATTGGTCAGGTTGGCGCCGCGCAGATTGATACCGCTCAAATTCGCCTCGCTGAGTTTTGCCTCGCGTAATTTTGCACCGCCGAGATTAGCCCCGCTCAAATTAGCGCCGCTCAGGTCGGCTCCATTCAGATCGGCTCCGTTCATGGTGCTCTTGCTGAGATCCGCCTCAACCAGAACAACCATTCTTAAGTTGGCGTCGTTTAAATTCGCTTCACTCAAAAAAGCATTATTCATGAACGCTCCGCCCAGGTTCGCGCCGCGTAAAATGGCGCCGTGCAGGTTTACACCGCGCAGGTTTGCGTCGCTGAGATCCACATTTGCGAGCCATAAGGGTCCCGGGCGGTTGATCAGGTCATACAATTCGTATTGAGTAAATTTCATAAAATCATTCCTTGATAACAATATTGCCGGTCATTATATCAAGCCAGGCACGCCGCCAAACGTGACTGCGCCCGAATTGCAATGTCACGCTGTAGGGGAAGCCATGCCTGCATTGTTTTTGTTGGATTGCCCATTCAGGCTATAATCAACGCATGTCCATCCTTTCGGGCAAGCATATCATTTTGGGCGTCACGGGTTCGATTGCCGCCTACAAAGCCGTTGACCTGGCATCCAAGCTTACGCAAGCTGGCGCGCAGGTGGATGTGATTCTCACTGGCGCGGCTGAAAAATTCATCACGCCGCTTACGTTTCAATCCGTCACCGGACGGCGCGCGTATGTTGACTCAGATCTGTGGGGCAATGAGGCGCATGTATTGCACGTGGGTCTCGGTCATCAAGCCGATGTGCTGGTCATTGCACCTTGCACCGCGAACACTATCGCCAAACTTGCGCACGGTCAGGCTGATTCGCTGCTCACGGTGACGGCGCTGGCATCCACAGCCCCGCTCGTGATCGCGCCCGCAATGGATGGCGGCATGTTCGATCACCCTGCCACACAGGAAAATCTGGATACGCTCCGCAAACGCGGCGCCGATATCATTGAACCCGCCGAAGGACATCTCGCTTCGGGACTCACCGGCATCGGACGCCTGCCCGAAACAGCGACTCTCATCGGACACCTCCGCCTCATTCTCGGACGCCGGGGCTTGCTCGCCAATAAAAAAGTTGTCCTCACCGCTGGCGGGACTCAAGAACCGCTCGACCCGGTGCGCGTGCTGACGAATCGTTCCTCCGGCAAACAAGGTTATGCTCTTGCCCAAGCGGCATTGGATGCGGGTGCGCAAGTCACGTTGATCTCGACACCCACGGCGTTGACACCTCCGGTTGGTGCAGATGTTGTGCATGTGGAAACGGCAAAGCAAATGCTGGAGGCTGTGTTGAAAGAATCTGACGGCTGTGATGCGCTGATCATGGCGGCGGCTGTGGCAGATTTTCGTCCGAAGAACACGGCGAAAGATAAGATCAAAAAAGAGGGCGGGGTTCCGCAGATCGAGCTTGAAGCCACGGAAGATATTTTGAAAGCAGTATCAGCCTCCGGCTTGGGGCGAAGCGGACGTCCGCGGGTGGTGGCGGGGTTTGCGGCTGAGTCGCAAAGTCTTATTGAAAACGCAGTAAATAAGTTACAATCCAAGAAACTGGACCTGATCGCCGCGAACGATATTTCAGCCGAAGATGCCGGGTTTGCCGTCGAAACCAATCGCATCACCCTTTTATTCGCAGACGGACGCAAGGAATCATTGGCTTTGATGAGCAAGACCGAAGTAGCTGAAATCATAATCGAACGCATCGCGGCGCTGTTGGAGTGATATGCGTATTTTGGTGATTTCTGATATTCACGCGAATTACACCGCCCTGGAGGCGGTGCTCAAGGACGCCGGACCTGTGGATGAAACCTGGTGTCTTGGCGATATGGTGGGCTATGGACCCGACCCCAACGCGGTGGTCGAGGAGATCCGTGATATTCCGAACCTGACTTGTATTCTCGGCAATCATGATATGGCGGCGATCGGCAAGATTCCGCTGGAAGCTTTTAATGGGGATGCGCGCCGCGCTTTGGAATATCATGAAAAGGTATTGAGCGCCTCAAACATGGATTTTTTGCGCGCCCTGCCGCACAACTTGAAAGTGCGCGGTGAGGTGAGCCTGGTGCATGGCAGTCCGCGTGATTCGGTGTGGGAATATATTTTGAATACGCTCTCAGCGCGTTTGAATTTCGATCATTTCACTACACCGTGGTGTTTTGTGGGACATTCACATTTGCAGTGCATGTTCCAACTCGATGTGAATACAGACCGCGTGGGCTTGAGCCCGATCCGCGCCGGGGATCATGTGTTGCTGCGTCCGCGCGCGATCCTGAATCCGGGGTCGGTGGGGCAGCCGCGTGATCGTGATCCACGTGCGGCGTATGCCATTTATCATACTGACACCAATGTCTGGGAGCCGCGCCGTGCAGCCTATAATATTCCTGAAGTGCAGGCGCGCATCCGCGAGGCTGGCTTGCCGGAGAAACAGGCGATCCGTATCGCGGAGGGATGGTAACCCCCTCCAGCCTCCCCCAAATACACAAAAATATTTGGGGTAAATTATTCATATTTGACTTGTGTATTTGGGGGAGGTGCCGAAGGCGGTGGGGGCAGGAACTTTTTGAAGGGTGATTCGTCGTTAGGGTGAAATCACTTTGCATTCATGAAGGAGTAGACCAATGAAAAAGACTTTAATTACGATTGCGCTAACCACCGTAAGTGTGCTGGTTCTGGTTGCGATTTTCTCTTCGATGGGACTTGTCACCGCAACGCGCAGTTACGATGCTACCGGCTTGGGCGGCGGCGCACCGCAAGCTGAGTATTACGCGTTTGAAGCGCCCGCTGCCGCGCCCATGGTTGATATGGTTGGCGCACCTGCCGTTGGAGGCACTGACGTCAAAATGGTCAGTAACGCCCTTGATGAAACCAGCAGTGTCGCTGATGCGGGAACCCGCCTGGTCATTCGCAACGCGGACCTTGCCGTCGTGGTCAAGGATCCCAAAGCCAGCATGGCTGAGATCACCAAGCTGGCGGAAAAAATGGGCGGCTTTGTAGTTGCTTCCAATTTGTATCAATCCTATTACGGACCGAACAACACAGAAGTGCCGGAAGCCACCATCACCATCCGCGTGCCGGTTGAAAAATTGGACGAGGCATTGAGCAGCATCAAGGAAGGTGTTGTTGACATCAACTACGAGAATGTCACCGGTCAGGATGTGACCAGCGAATATGTGGACTTACAATCCCGCCTGACGGCAAAACAGGCTGCCGAAAAGAAACTGCTTCAGATCCTGGATGCCGCGGAAAAATCAGAAGATGTGCTCGCCATCTATATGCAGATCCAGACCGTCCAGACCGAGATCGAGATCTTGAAGGGACAAATCAAGTATTACGAAGAGTCCGCTTCACTCTCTGCCATTAGTGTGCGTCTCATCGCGGAAGCTGGTACACAGCCGATCACAGTCGGTCCGTGGACCCCGACCGGCACCGCCAAGCAAGCTGTTCAAGATCTGATCTATTTCTTCCAGAACTTTGTCGAATTCCTGATCCGCTTCGTGTTGTATAACCTGCCCGCTTTGATCTTGATCGGCATCCCGTTGTTCCTGATCTTCCTCGCTGGACGCGCGATCTTCCGCAGGTTCAAGAAAACGAAGGTCGTTGTTGAAGAGCCGGAAGAAAAAGAAGTTGTGAAGAAGTAAGTTCCTCAGCCACTGAAATATTTTGAAAGACCGTCAGAGATGGCGGTCTTTCGGTTTAATGACTTTCCTTTGTAATGTCATTCTGAGCGAAGCGAAGAATCCCTGAAATTATCGTAGAGACCCTTCGCTGGCGCTCAGGGTGACATGTCTATGGAAAGAAGAAAGAGGAATGAAGCCCGATGAGCGTTATAATTTTCCCCAATGGAAAAACTTATTCACGACGCGCAGGTGTTATTCAACGTGCATATCACAGGGCGACAGGTGATGTCTTTGATCACGTACGAAAAGGAATTGCTCGAGTGGAATCAGAAATTCAATCTCACCGCGATCCGCGATGTGGAATCGATCCGCGTCAAGCATTTCCTTGATTCGTTCTCGTGTGTATTGGCATGGCAGGGAACACCGCCGCGCAACCTGATTGATGTGGGTACTGGTGCAGGGTTTCCCGGACTAGCTCTCAAAATCCTTTACCCAAATATGAAATTGACCCTCGTTGAATCGGTGGGCAAGAAGGCGATGTTCTGTCAGCATATCGTCAGCGTGCTGGGATTGGAACATGTCAACGTGGTGCAGGCGCGCGCCGAAGACCTGGGACAAAATCCGCAGCATCGCGAGAAATATGACTGGGCGGTGGCGCGTGCGGTGGCAAACCTCAGTGTGTTGAGCGAATATTTATTGCCATTGGTTGAAAGACATGGGACGATGCTCGCGCAAAAAGGTGAAAGCGGACCCGCCGAAGCACAGTCCGCGGAGAAGGCGATTCATATTTTGGGTGGAAAGTTGAAGCAGTTGATCACGGTCAATTTGCCGGGTGTGGCGGATGATCGTTATCTGGTACTGGTGGATAAGGTCGCGGCGACGCCCCATAATTATCCGCGCAAGCCGGGGATCCCGGCGAAGACGCCGTTGTAAATTCGCTCTCGTCGGGGCTTAGCCCCGACGAAGCGATTAAGGCGTGGCTGTAGCCTCACTGACAATTTTGTTTAAGTTTAAATCATATTCAACCAAAGTCTGATCATAATTCTTATCATAACTTTCAATCGTCAAAATATTATTATCAGACCACGATCTTGCTGCAAAACAGTTATTTGGGGATTCGAGAAGGATGCGTTCACTCCCAGATTGGGCATCTACTAATCGCAGAGAATAAGCAATTAGCTCAAAGGTTTCGCTGTATATTTCAGTCGAGTAAACCAGTGTCAATCCGTCCGATGACCATAGATATCCTCCCCCAGATTGATTTTTATCTGCTGATTTAACGCTGACAGACTCTCCTGTTTTAATATCAAGTATTATCAAGCCTGAAGGATAGGTTCGATAAATCAACCGTCTTCCAGTAGGGGAAAAAGAGAAATCATAACTTCTGAAGTTATCCTGCAGAGGCAAGATGGTTGTAACAACCCCTGTTTGCAAATCAAGTCTGAATAGTCCTTTCCCAAAATATTGAGAATTCTTTCCTACGTAACACTCTCCACCATCTATAGTTGGGAAAGATGCAAAATAAGCATATTTTTGATCGGGCGACCAATGGACAACGCCCAGCCCATTACCATCCATATTCTCTGCGAAATCTCGGTAAACCATTTTCCATAGAACCTGTGTCTTTTTATTCGACAATGTTAATATGGGACTATCATCAGCTTCACTAAAGCAAAATTCCTCCATCCACAATTTCTCAGGCGAATAACTTGGAGGCATATAACTATTAGTATTCTTGCATATCCTTGGATATTGAGCAACCACAGTTAACTCTACAGACTGCGCGGTGGCATTGTCTCGATATGTTGCAGTTTGAGTTAGGTTGGGGGTCCTGCTCGGCATGGGTGTAAAAGAAGGTCTCAGGGTAGCTGTTGGCAGATTTTCCAACCCATCCATTTCAGAAGTAGTTTTGGGAAGTTGTGTAGTAATTGAAGTCGTACTTGATGTGCTACAAGCAACAAGCGCAGAAAATAGCACAAACCCAATTAAACTATAACGAAATGGAGTCATAAGTTGTTTTATTCCTCCTCAACTGCGATTGAAAAGAATAACTAATTACGGCGCGACTGTATTCGTGGGCCAGGGCGTGAGCGTTGGTACAACAGTGACGATCACATCGGGTGCGGCGGTGTTGGTGGGGATGAGGGTGGGAGTCAATGTGGATTGCGGAGTCGTTGTCAGAACGAGTGGCGCAGAAATGACGTGGGTGGGGGTAGAGGTCACTTGGGGACGCAGCAGGC
>CAZMQE010000041.1:0-17823 GCA_964568115.1 uncultured Anaerolinea sp. | reverse complement strand
ACCATGCGATTGTTGAATATCGAAGGAAATTGGCGGCTGTGGCTGAAAAACGAAATTCAGTGATACATTCCCAATAAGAAATAGATCAAACATGACGCATCCCGAATTTAATCTGTAGAGCTTTTTAGCCACAGACTTACCCTTCGGGCACGATGTCACTGATTTACACGAAAAAAGCCAGCCTCTACACAAGGCTGGCTTTTCGTTCAGCTCATTTTGGGGCAATCAATTTAAAATCTGTGCAACACCTGCACTTGCATGCCGGTGCAAGTGTCAGTGCTTGAATCCTTAACGCACCTTACGCAGTTCAATCCCGAAGGGATAAAAGGATTATAGAAAATAAGGTAAGGGAAATCGAAATCCCGAAGGGATGTCATGAGTTTTACAGTATGACACCCCTTCGGGGTTAGTTGTAATGCATCTCAATATTTATAATCATTCGACCCCATCGGGGTCGGAAAGCGATTTTGCGTAAGGTGAGTCCTTAAGTTTGGGGGTAATTATGATTCATCAGCACATCTGCCAATTCGCTTGTGTTTTTTAGGATCAACCCCGCGCCCATTTTAAGCAGCTCGGGTTCTTCGCCGAACCCGCACAAAACGCCCACGGTCTGCGCGCCCGCAGATTTGCCCGCGCGCATGTCCACAGTGGTATCCCCGATCATGAGACATTCCTCCGGCTTCACGTTCATTTTCTGTGCGGCGAATAGGATCGGGTCGGGATACGGCTTGGTGTGTTCGGCAGATTGACCCGTGACGACCACATCGAAATATTGCACCAGATCGAACTGTTGCAGGAAGCGCATGGTCCCGTTGGCATCACGGGCGCTGACCACCGCCATGGGATATTTACCCTTGAGTTGTGCCAGCATCGCATCCACGCCGGGGATGAGCAGGAACTTTTTCGATGACATTTTGCGATGACGGGAGAGCCAGTCAATAAACGCGACGATCTCATCGTCTAGACCGATGGTGTCGGTGAGTCCCAGCAGGGCGTTGCCGGGCGCTTCTGCCCACATCACGAAGCGGCGGGCGGCGTGATCGGGGTCGCGGAACAGAAATTTGGGGAAGAAACGAAGTACCTTCTGTGCGTACATATCATCGGTATCGCTGAGCGTACCGTCAACATCGAAGCACAGGGCTTTGATCAGGGGCAGGTTAAGAGACATGGGTCTATTTTACCGCGAGTGTATTCAGGCGAGTTGATTGTGCTATACTTTGGTTGTTCGAGGTCCTTGTGACCTCAGCGTGTACAACAAGAGATCATTTTCATACCAAGCATGGCACAAAATCAGGAAACCCAGGCAAGAGCTCTACTTGAACTTCTATATCACGTCAGTCGTGAGTTAGCGACCGCGCTCGATCTGCGGACGGTGCTTCAGCGCGTGTTGTATGAGGCGATACAGAACGTGGGCGGGGAGCGTTGCAGTATTGTAGTGCTGGATGATGCCGGTAAAGCGGTGGATGCGACCATCGTGTATGGCAAACAAGTCCACGAGCATACCACCCAGCAGATGCGCGATACGATGGAACGCGGTCTGGCGGGGTGGGTGATCCGCAATCGCAAGGGGGCTTTGATCCTTGATACCAGCAAGGATGAACGCTGGCTGATGCGCCCCGATGATGCGGTGGATAAATCTGGCGCGAAATCGGCGATCTGTGTGCCGTTGCTTTCACGTGAAAAATTAGTGGGTGTGTTGACGCTGGTACATCCCTCACCGAATGCGTTTTTGGAAGAACAGTTTTATCTTATGCAAGCCATCGCAGACCAGGCGGGCGTGGCGGTATTGAACGCGCGCTTGTATACCGAAAGTCAACGCCAGGCGCGGGTGATGACGGCACTGGCTGAAGGCGCAGCGGCGATGAACGCCTCCCTGCGCATGGAAGATGTCTATCAACGCATCTTGATGCAGATGATGCAAGCCCTACAGGTGGAAACCGTGGCGCTTGCCATGGTGGAGGGCGAGCATTTGATCTTTCGCGCTGTGGCTGGGTACAACGCGGAACTGATCCTTGGCAAGAAAGTCATTATGGATGACGGTGTCATGGGGCACGTGGCGCGCGATGGGCGCGGCGTGGTGGTGGCAGATGTCAGCCTGGAAAAGAATTTTAACGAAGCAGACAGGCTTGGGGGCGTGGAGATGCGGTCGGTGCTCGTGGCGCCAATCCAGGCACAGGGCAAGGTCATCGGCGTGCTCGAAGCGATCAATCCGGTCTCGAAGGTTTTTGATCCCGATGCTTTGTTGGTGATGACAGGGATCGGCGGTTTGGCGGGCACCACGATCCAGAATGCGCAGTTGTTCGAGCGTTTGCAAGCCGCGCATAAACGTTATCGCGAGTTGTTCGAAGATAATATCGACCCGATGGTGATCACCGATTGGGAGGGGCATATCCTGGAAGCCAATCGGCGGGCGCTTGAGTTAAGCGGTTACACGAGCGAAGACCTGCACGGTTTGAGCATTGACCAATTGCATGAAGTGAACTGGGCGAAGACCGGTGAAGAGTTTGAAATTCTGCGCGAGGATCGCACGAGTTCGTATGAATCATCCATGCACAAAAAGGATGACACCCACAGCCCGATTGAAGTGCATGCGCGGCGGGTGGAGTTTGAAGAAACCGATTCGGTGCAGTGGATCATGCGCGATGTGACCGAGCGCAAGGAGCTTGACGGACTGCGCGAAGACCTGACCTCGATGATCTATCATGACCTGCGTTCACCGCTGGCGAACATTGTTTCAAGCCTGGACGTGATCGCGGACATGCTGCCGGAAGGCAATGACCGTGAGACGGTTCTTTCGATCCTCAAGATTGCTGAGAACTCAACGGACCGGATCCAACGCCTGGTCAGTTCTCTGCTCGATGTGAATAAACTTGAGTCGGGTCAGCCGGTGGTGGACCAAAAAGTGGTGAACGCGCTGGCATTGATCAAGAATGCGGTGGACGATGTGCGACCGGTCTCGAATAGCCGACGTCAATCACTGCAAGCTGGGTTACCAGTTGAACTCCCAGCCATTTGGGTGGATGAGGATATGGCGCGGCGAGTGCTCATCAACTTGATGGAAAACTCGAGCAAGTACACGCAGACCGGCGGCGCCTTGGAAGTGGGCGCCTACGCGGAAGATGGCTGGCTGCACATTTGGATCAAGGATAACGGTCCCGGCATTCCGCCCGCTGAGCAGGATCGCATCTTCGATAAGTTCACACGCTTGCGCGGTAAAGGCAAGCCCGGCGGCTTGGGAATCGGACTCGCGTTCTGCCGCCTCGCCGTGCAGGGACATGGCGGACGCATTTGGGTGGAAAGCGATGCAGGGCAGGGTGCAACCTTCCACTTGACCTTCCCGGTTGCCACGCAGGAACAGATCGCCCACAGCGATTGATGAATATTTGGAGTTCATCAGCTTGCTGATGATTAGCCCTCGTGTTTTCTAGAAGTTAATCTTAGGGCGGGTTTGAAACCTGCTGAAGAAAAAAATCAGGAGCAGTAGTTCATGGATGCAATTGCAAAGAATGTGTATATAGAAGACCGATTTCTCGGCGTGACGCTGGGTGTGATCACCCAACAACGCGGGTTAATTCAAATTGATGCCCCGCCCGCGCCAGAAGATGGACGTTCATGGCGCGCCGCGTTGATGGGCATGGGCGGCGGACATGAACGGATGTTGATCAATCTCGATTCGCATCCCGATCGCACGCTGGGTGTGCGCGGCATGGATTGCACCGTCATCGCGCATGAGAAGACGGCTCAGGCATTTCATAACCGTCCCAACACGTTCAAGGCACAGGGCGATGAGACCGGCGCGAATTGGGAAGCGATTCCCGGGCTGGGCAGTGTCCGCTGGGCGCCGCCTGAAATTTCCTTTGGACAGCAGCTTACGTTACATTGGAGCGAGTCTCCAGTGGTGTTGGAGAGTCATGCGGGTCCCACAGCGGGCGCGATCTGGGTGATCCTGCCGAATGAAAAAGTGGTTTTCGTGGGCGATGCGGTCATGAAGGGACAACCTCCGTTTCTGGCGCATGCCGACTTGCCCGCCTGGATCGAATCCCTGGATGTTTTGCAGGGTCCCGATTACAAGGGCTACACCATCGTCAGCGGACGTGGCGGCATCGTCACGCCCCAGGCTGTGCGTAGTCAGTCCGATTCGTTGAAACATATTCAAGACAAACTCGAAGCGTTTGGCAAGAAGCGCGCCGCCATCACGGTCACCGATAAACTCGCTGAGCAACTGCTCAAAGATTACAAAGCGCCTGCCGCAAAGCAGAAGCAGTATGCGCACCGCTTGAGCTATGGCTTGCGGCATTACTTTATCAGTCACTACCAGCCGTCTTCACGGCACGCCGTAGATGAGTAGGCATGAACGCTTTACCACTTTTTGAAACTACCCGCGGACGTGTCGTTGAATCGATCCATTATGGTTCGATCGCAGTCGTAGATTCAAACGGCAAATTGATTGCAGCTTATGGCGACCCGAAAACGGTCGCCTTTTTGCGCTCGAGCGCAAAACCGTTCCAGGCTTTGCCGTTTGTAGAACGTGGCGGTGTGGAGCATTTTGGGTTCACCCAACCTGAGCTTTCTTTGTCATGTGCTTCTCACAACGGAGCGCTCTTGCATGTGCAAACCGCTGAAGCGATGCAAAAAAAGATCGGGATTGAAGAGCGCCATTTACAATGCGGCACACACATGCCCGATGATGTGGCTGAACTCAAATCCATGATCGTGAATGATCGCAAGCCGACACCGAACTATAACAATTGTTCCGGCAAACATACCGCGATGCTGGCGTGCGCCAAAATGCGCGGATTGCCGCTCGAAAATTATCTCGATATCAACCATCCCATCCAACAGGATATTCTCGCTACGTTCGCTGAGATGTGCCAGATTCCCGTGGCTGAAGTTGAACTCGGCACGGATGGTTGTTCCGCGCCAAACTTTGCAGTCCCGCTTTATAACGCCGCATTGGGCATGGCGCGTTTTTGCGATCCGCGTGAATTGTCTGAAGCGCGCGCAACAGCTTGCCGCAAGATCGCGGCTGCCATGACGGCGTTCCCTGAAATGGTCAGCGGGTATGGCGAATTCGATGAGCAATTGATGAAAGTGGGCGAAGGCAAGCTCGTCACCAAACGCGGCGCAGAGGGCTTTCAGATCATGGGCGTGATGCCCGGTGTGATTGCGCCGGATGCGCCCGGGCTGGGAATCGCGTTCAAGGTTTCGGATGGCGATGCCTCACGCATGGCAGATGATCTCTCCACCAGTAATCGTGTCCGCCCGGCGGTGGCGATCGAGATCCTGCGTCAGCTTGGAGCGCTGTCCGCGCAACAGGAGCAGGCTCTGGCTGGGTTCGGACCCGTGAAGTCCATCAAAAATCATCAGAGCATTCTTACGGGGCAGTCACGCCCGGCGTTTAAGTTATAGAAAAAGTAAACATAAAATAAAGGCGCAACTGATATAAAAATCGTTGCGCCTTTTTTTTCTGTATGCTTGCATTTGAAAATGTAAAGTGTCAAATGGTTACCAAGCCCGCCACAATTCAATCTAATAGGTGTACAATGCGCGAAGACGCGAATTTTTCAGAATGTGAGTGAATATGCCCAGCGCTGGAGATCGAATCTTACTTGTTGAAAATGATCCTGTGATCAGTGATTTGATCGCCAGACAGACGCTCAGATCCATCGGCTATCAGGTGGATGTTGTCACCGACGCCTCTTCAGCGATCAAACTCGCGCTTCAGACTCCCCCAGACCTGATCATTGCAGACCTGAACATTCCGGGCCTTTCAGCCAAAGACCTGCTCTATGCGTTGACATCCCAAGGTGTGCATACACCGGTGATGGTGATCGCGAATAAGGGGCAAGATCACGATATCATTCAGGCTTTTCGCCTTGGCGCCGTGGATTACATTGCCTGGCCCTCACGTGATGCAGAAGTGTTATCTGCTGTGGAGCATGTGCTGCGCCGGGTGCAGGAGGGGCGTGACCGTCAGCGTTTGGGTGTGCAAGTGACTGAAATTAATCACGAATTGCAACGCACAGTTCGCGAACTTACTGCTATTATCAACATTGGTAAGGCGGTGATCTCGGTTACTGATCAGCAGGTTCTGTTCCAAAAGATCGTGGATGGGGCTGGTCAGGTGGCTGAAGCCAATCTGGCGTGGCTGTTGGTGCGCGATCAGGAAACCCGGGCATTTCTGCTCACTGCCCAGCGCGGTCTGCCGGAGGTTTGGGCAAAGAGAATGAACCAGCCCATGGATGACGGTGTCAGTTCCTTCGTGGCAGCTTCTGGCGAAACGCTTACCATGACTGGCGCCCCACTGCAAAAATTCCGCATCGCGAATCTGGGCAAGTCAATTTGTGTGGTTCCGATCAAGGTGCAGGCTGAAGTGATCGGTTTGTTGGTCGTAGTCCGCAAGGAGGCACGTCCCTTCAGCAAGACGGACGAAACCCTGCTCGAGGCGGTTGCAGATTATGCCTCCATCTCACTGGTGAATGCCAGGTTGTTTAAAATATTGAACGATACAGTGCACACCGCGCGAGAAAGTGAGCAAAAGCAAAATACCGTGCTTGAAACAATGCGCGCTGCACTCGTTGAAGAATTACAGACTGCCATGAAACCTGTGGAAGTTTTGCTGGCTGGCGGGGCTGGTCCATTGAGCGAAGAACAAAGGCAGGCTTTGCAAACCGCCCATTCTGCCTTGCAACGTTTAGGGCACGCCACCGGGAAGACCACAGTGCCTGTTGTACCCATTACTCTAAAAAAGAAGTAAAATTCCTACATTAACTCTATGCCAAAATCCGATCTCATCCTCCTTGCGCTCGAAGCCTCGCCTACATCGAAATTAATGGAGCGCGCGCTTAGTGTTAAATATGAAACCGCTGTCGCGAATGATCTTAAGTCCTTAAACCGTTTGCTGTTGGAATCCACCCCGGCACTTTTGCTGGTTGGGGAGAACTTCGGCGGGCAGGAAGGCATTCAGATCGCCGAGGATGTGCTTGAGAGATTCCCCACGCTGCCCTTCCTGATCTACACCGATAAAGCCAGACCCGAATTGATCAAAAGCATTTTCCGGCTTGGCATCAACGGTTATCTTGCGCCCCCACTTAGAACCGATGATATTGTGGATGCGGTCGAGAATAGCCTCAAGCATGCCCACCGCATTGGCGATTGGCTGCGTCGTGAGGTGAAACGCACCACTTCATCCTTGAAAAAACGCGCACAAATTTCTGAAGCTGAACGATCGCGTTTGGAGACGGTCTTCAATAGTATCAATGATGGCGTCATGATCCTCGATGAAGATAACGTTGTTATGCTGATAAACCCGGCGATGTGCCGCACATTTGGTTTGAATGAAAAAGATTCCATCGGTAAACCCGTTTTGGATGTTCTAACCCACCCCGATCTGATCGAATTGATCAAACAGCCGCAGGTTCAAAATATGCTGCGCTACCATGAGGTCAGCTTTCCAGATGGCCGAGTTGGGAGCGCTCACTTGACGCCGATCTATGAAGTGGGCTATGCTCTTACGTTGCAGGATATCACTGATCTCAAAGAAATCGACCGCGTGCGCAGCGAGTTTATTCATACGGTATCCCATGATCTGCGCTCCCCGCTTACATCCGTTATCGGATATACCGAGTTGGTTGAGCGGGCGGGTTCCCTGAACGACAGCCAGCGGGAATTTTTGAAGCGTATTCAAGAAAGTGTGCAGCACATCACATCGCTGATCAACGACCTGCTTGAGTTGGGCAGTATTGAAGCCGGTCTGGATACACGGCGCGAGTTTGTGCATTTGGACGGCATCTTGAACTATACCCTTGAGATGTTGCAGGGGCAGGTCAAAGCCAAGCACATCAACCTAAAAACGGAAATTGCATCCGCTTTGCCTGCCTTGCGTGCCAACCCCGTCCGCTTGCGGCAGGTGCTGGATAATGTAGTGGGCAATGCCATCAAATATTCACACGATCAGGGCGAAGTGACCGTAGCCATGCGCGCTGAGGATGATCAGATCATTGTGCAGGTGACCGATAACGGACCGGGCATCCCTGCCAAGGATCAGGCGCATATTTTCGATAAATTCTATCGAGGCAGTAATATCAGCTCCAAAGCCGGGTCAGGGTTGGGGTTGGCGATCGTCAAATCCATTGTTGAAGCTCATCAGGGACGCATGTGGGTCGAGTCGACTGTGGGCAAGGGCAGCACCTTCTTTGTCATTCTCCCTGTGCTTGCCGAACCAGTGCAGGTCATTAAGAAATAACCCCAGTTTTGTAGAAAATAATCGGATAAAAGGGTTCCCTGAACCCGAATTAAAAATGCTTCCGCCAGCGCATTCACGCCAGCGGAAGCTTTCGCCAAAGGAGGAGACAGAGGAGCATTTTGGAGGTGTCTTCGTTCCGTCTCCACTGTCCATCATAGCCCACCCAAATCAATTCACCTATTGTGTAATGTCACGGAAACCTGGTGATAATGCTCATTTTAAAATACGCGTCAGAAAATCCCTGATCACGCGGATGGCTTCTGTTGAATCTTGATATGCCTGCACCTGGAGATTTGTATCTGGGTTGCCCGTGATCATTTTGGAAACTTTGCGCCCGGTTTGATAGACACACAAGACCGGCTTCCCGAGCCCCAACGCAAAGGCAATTTCATATCCCACGCCATGCGATGGGACGCTGACCTCTGCGATCAACACATCACTCGCGCGGATCCAATCCACATCGCGCGCATACACGGTGAGCGGATCGATCCCCGCTTCCAACACCCCGACACCTGATTCAACCAAATGAGCGGTCGGTATCTGATGCCTATCTTGCACCAATGCTGCGACCATCTCCTGATACACAAACTCAAATTCACGCCCGCCAGTGATCGAGCATGCAAAATAAATTTTCATTTTTTCGGTAACCTGGAGAGAATGGAATTGCTTTGTGGTTTGCGCGCCCGCGGCGGATTTGGGTCGATGCCCGATTTCATGCTATCCAACTCAGAGCTGAGCTTCATCCAATCTTTGACAAGGATCACGAAATGCGGTGTCTTGTCCTTGAAAAAGAAGCGTGAAAGGAACATGCGCAGGATCACAGGTGAAATGGGATAACCCTTCAGCTCAATGATCAGCGCGGTCTGGTTGGCAAGCGGCGCAAAAATATCCCGCATCCAACCAGACATGCTTTTGGGCGGGAACAGCAATTTCATTTCAGTGGTTGTGGTCTTGTGGATGCGTTTGTATGAGATATTCAATCTCAAAAAAGGTGTGACAAGTTTTAAGTAGCCGGGGAATGCCTGCACATAGGCGATCTGCCGAATGATCAAAAAGAAGATCCCGATCATGATCGCCAGCACACCGATCGCTACGAGCGGCATCCAGCTCATCGGCAGGAAAGGTCCCAGTGGTTCCATGTATTGTCCATAGGCGATGCCGAACATGCCCAACCCCATCGCGAACATGGGTGTCCACCAGCGGTTGAGCAAATGCTTATAGACGATCAGTGGAAATTTCGTCCCGCCGCGCGCCATGAATTAATCTTCCTCGTCGTTCCTGGGCAGGGATACATTGCCGTTATCTTCGTGCGTTGTGTCTTCATGCGTGCCATTCAGTTGACCACTTAATCTTCGAATGGCTTGGGTCAGATCTTCCCCGCGCAGGCTGAAGGTGACATCGCCACGGGTCTTCTCGATAATGCCGCGTGCCAGGTCGGTTTGGCGGCGCAAGCCGTTGGTGATGGCATCGGGGTAATCGATGGTCACAAGCACGGAGTAGATCTCATCCATATAGCCCAGCAGGCGTTCGGCTTCCTGTGAATAGCCATGCCGGAGAATATCGAGTGTGCGGCGGCGCAATTCGCCGACGACTTCTGCCAATCCGTTGAGATAGGTTGATTCTTCAACGTGCAGCTCCTCGGGAGTCAGAAGCGGCTGATTTTGGATCAAAGCGCAAGTTACGTTGGCTTCCACAAATTCCTTGAGGGCATCCTGTGTATATCCAGCGAAGAAAAGATCGGGGTGACCTTCAAGTTCGTTGTGTAATTTATCCGATAACGTGCGCGCTTCAGATAGCTGCATTTCCATCGTTTCCTTGTCGTCGCGATGGACGGCGCGGATGGCGAGCGAGCAGGCGCGGGTCAGTTGACGTGCCTGGGCAAGTGCCTGGTCGCGCTTGGCGGTGCGGAGATCGAATTTTTGGCGAATTTGGTCGGCGATCTTTTCGAGCTTATGCATAGGGTAAGCCTGCGCTTTCTTGGTTATTCTTTCGGAGGTTCGGGCGGTTGGAATGGTTTGAAGAGGTTATCTGCCAGCGTGCTGGCATTGGGTACATTGATCTCCCCGAGTGCGGCTTCGTAACGGGCAAGGTTTTCCTTCAAGGCGCGCAAAAGCAATTTGGCACTGAGCGGCGTCATGAGCACGCGGGCGCGCACACTGGCTTTGGCTTCGCCCGGCAGGATCTGGGCAAAGTCGATCACGATATCGGCTGGGGAGTGTGAAATACGGGCAAGGTTGGTGTAGATGGGTTCCAAGCCTTGGGGGATTTCCATTTGTGGACCGGGTAAAGGTTGCGGGATTGTCATGAGTCTGTGCCTGATCATAGAGAAAAGGACAGGTCTAACCCGCCGCAAATTACGGACAAGTTAGACCTGTTGCGGTTCTACCTGTTAGAACGGGATGTCATCTTCCGGTGGGATCTCGGCGCCTTCCATGCCGCCATGCATGGGCATGCCAGCTCCACCATCGCCTTCGCCACGCCCTGAAAGGAACCGGACGGTGGAGGCGTTCACCTCGAAGGATGAACCGGCGGAGCCATCCTGCTTGGTCCAGATGCGCGGACCGCCTGTGACTTTATCGGGTGTCAGGCGCCCTTCGACGAGAACCTTCATCCCTTTTTTGACATATTGATTACAGACTTCAGCCTGCTTGCCCCACGTGGTGACGCGGAACCAGATCGTTTCTTTGACCTGTTCACCATTGCCGGTGGTGTATTGACGATTGGTGGCAACCGAGAACGAAGTGACTGCCTGACCTGAAGGCGTATAACGCATTTCAGGGTCTTTGCCGACATTGCCGACGATGATTAGAGTGTGGTACATGGGGATAGATCTCCTTGAGTTGAGGTACCCGCCGAATCGCGGCGGGGAAAAATGGACTTGTGTATTTTACTCCATCATGTATCGTTCACCTAGAGATGGATGTACGTTATGAAATTGTGGTTACATTTTGTTACATAAGAATTTATGTAACCGTAAGATGTGTATGGGGTTGAGATGTCTAGTAAAAAATAAAATTCATAGCATATCTCAAAGGAGAGAAAAGCATGTCAAAAGAATCTGTGCCTGTTCGTTATCACCCTGTGCATGTGGTTTTACATTGGCTGGTCGCCTTGATGGTGATCGGCGCATTTGCGGTCGGAATGACGTTACTTGATTCCACGCCCAACAGCGCACCCGAGAAAGTGACCTATTTGCAATATCACTCAACCTGGGGATTGCTCTTAGCCCTGTTGTTGGTTGCGCGCCTTGTCACCCGTTTTATGTTCAAACGCCCCGCGCCTGCCGACGCAGGCAATGCATTTCTAAATTTCGTTGCCAAGGCAGTCCACTTCCTTTTGTATGCGGGCGTGTTTCTGATGTTATTCAGCGGCAGCAGCATGTCGATGCAGGCGGGTTTGATGAATGTGTTTGCAGGGCAGGGTGCTCTGCCTGAAGATTTTTGGATATTCCCGGCGCGTGGTTTGCATGGGATGATCTTTTCAACACTTTTTATTCTCATCCTTTTGCATTTCGGCGCGGCAATGTATCATCAATTCATTCGCAAGGATCATTTGCTGGCAAGAATGTGGTTTGGGAAACGCTAGCCTTTAAATAAACTTCCGAAGTCTCACAGGCTTCGGAAGTTTTTATATCTCAACGGAGTAAAGGATCGTTTCCATCTCCTGCGGAGTCAACCCGCCATGATGACCGTAAAACTTCTGCTCATATTTACCCTTCGCATACCACCATACAGACTCATACTGATACGGCAGGATGACCAGATTCCCGATCCGCTCCCGCAAACGGGATGACACCTCCGCACTGAAATAACCAGCGTGGATCAACGCTTCAGTCTTAACCACATCTGCTCGGCTTTCGAACCGCTGCGCTAGAAATTCCTGCGCCTCATCCAGCATCTCGTCGTGGATGTACATAAACATATCGCGCGCCGACCCCGCCGGGACAAGCAACTCACCCTTGCGATTCGTTTTGATAAAGCGCTCAACCCCTTTGAAGTCAGGATGGGTATTCAAATAGATCGTCGTCTTTGGATCAATTTCCACTTGGCCGTGGTCCGCCGTCATCAAGAATAAGACGCGCTTCTTCCCGTTGAAGATGCGCTCGAAATAAGTTTCCATCATCAACAGAAAAGTCTCGATCTCCGCTTCGGTCTGCGGTGCGGCGGGACCATATTCATGCGAGATCGCATCGATCTTATCGAAGTATAGATTAATGTAAATAGGCTGGGCTTGCCTTTCAAGCAACAACCCCACATTGACCAGTGCCTCCGCCAGCGATCTGAAGCTGCGCAATTCAGCCCCATCCATCACCGCACGGGAATACGTGGACGGCGTGTACTCGTTACTCCCAAACACATACGGGGTCACGCCCATGCGCCGCAACCGCGGATAGAACTGCCCCTGCGGATATACACTCGCAGGCTGAACGCCAGTTGCTTTCAATGAGTCCATCCGCTTACCGATCCCGGCATGCGAAAATAACAACGGCGCAATGATCGCGTCCGCTTGTGGCTCGTAATAGATCCACTCATGCACACCACTTTGACCAACATTCAAGCCCGTGTTGATGGTCGTCACATGTGCCGCTGTCGTGGACGGGAATTGCGAAGTCAACTTTTCGATCTTGCCGTGTTTGGCGATGCGTTGAATAAAAGGCGCATCCTGAAAGCGTTCATAGAAACGCCAGCCGAAACCATCGATCAAAAACAAAACCACGGCATCGTAGTTGCCAGAGGCAAAGGCGTTTTCAATCCGTGTGGGGATTCCTGCGAAGCCGCTCGCATCGTAACGGGGTTTGATAAAAGTTTTGTTCAGGGTGAGCATGGCTTGATTATACTTTCAGCTGCTCAGGTCTTTCTAAGCAGCAATAGCGGCGACACTTGCACTTGGCGCAAGTGCAGGCGAGAATCTCTATTCATTGGTGGAGTCTTCCTGCCTAATCAGAGACTCTTCGCTAGCGCTCAGAGTGACATTCTAAAACAAACTGCCCTCTCCATTTCGGAAAGGGCAGTCAACTATAAACCTTCAAACCTTTCAATATCAGCCTCTCTGCGTTCCTCAAGGTTAACGCCAATGATTTTCATTTGATAAGCCGAAAGGGAAACCCTAATAGGCGCATAAAAGCAAGAAAGGCAACCAGAAATCCTGGCATATAGACTTGTTGGCGATTAAGCGCTGCCTGGTCAAAATGCTCATCCATATAATGTAGAGTGCTGATTGGGGTAACCATAATTTTCCACCAGGTTCTTAATGAGCCCACTGCTTTTGATGTAGGCATGCTACCCATCTCATGCGCCAGTTCATCGCAATAGGTGAACTGCTCCACAGGATATACATTCTCTGTGTTGATCGTGTGATATTCCGTGCGTAAGGCTTCCCAAGCTTTGGTTTGTTTATCTTTCAAATCTTTGGGAAGCGTATGTTGCCCAGATAGTATCCCAACTGTATAGCGTGCCTGCATTTCGCTGATGGATGGTATGTTCCCGATAATTGGTCGTGCGAAGCCGATCAGGAACAAATTCGAAAATTCGGTGTTTACACAGCCGTGATAAAAATCCTTCAACTGGATTCGTCCATTTGAAAACTCCGTCAGACGCGAGCGAAAGCCGGTCGAAACAACGAGCAGGTCAGGCTTGAGCTGAAGCGTTGTGGATTGGTCGAAGTCGAAAAACTCGGTCCATTTGTCATCAACTGCTGGTCCGATGATCTGTAAACGTCCCTCCGCTACGGCATCGAGAAAGTCATCGCTCTTGTTGTGAAAGACGTTGAACAATCCGCCTTTGGCGCGTGCTTTGAGTTTCAGATCCCATGCGCGACGTATCTTCTGTGCCTGTTCTTCAATGGTTCCACCGGATTGCAGATGAGGAAACCAGCGTGCCAGCAACGAGTTAAAGCGGATGCGAAACGTGACAAAGCCTTCACCAGCCCAGTTGCGCAGGCTCTTGCCGAAAGACATCAACAAGCGGTTCCGCAAAAAATCAGAGGGCACGCCCCGGATGGGATGATAACGCGGGCTGACGCGAATGCCGGAACGCAGCGAAAGGTAAACCTGATTGTGATGCTCCGGCTTCGCAAGATAATTCGCCATATCAGAGGCTGATTCGCCGCCCCCCACAACAACCACGGTCGCATTGCCAATACCTTCGGGGCTCTCGGTCACTGGGATGGATTGGGAAATCAGCGGCGCTTTCTGGTTGGCAAGCCCCGTGCAAATAAAAACTGCATCGAACCTTTGCCATTCTTCGCGCCCATCTTCTGCAAGGCATAACGACCAACATCCCTCAGTCCATTCAAGATGGCGTAATTCAATGCCCAACCGGATGCGCGCCCTCAATTGGAAATGATCCGCGAACTCTTCCAGATAGTCGCCGAATTCAGAGCCGCGATAAAACTCTTCGTAATTTTGTTTGGGCGTAACCACGGGTTCCCATTTGCGAAAACACGAAAATTGAGTTGTGTACTTGGTGGAGGTGGAGACGAAATCAGGTCGTTGATTTCCCCAACAACCGCGTATCGAATGACTCTTTTCGAAGCAGAAGATATCGTCTGCGGGAAAAACATCCAACAAATATTTTAATGTGACGAGGCCGCTGCACCCGGCGCCAATTACTGCGATCTTCATATGACCTGCGCTTCACACGACCGTCAGGCTGACGAGGACATAATTGAATTGACCAGACTCTGGGACAAAGAGTAGCAGCCGATCGCCGGTCTTGACCGGTTGCGTCTTCAGATATTCATCGAGCATGATGTAGATACTGGCTGCGCCGGTGTTTCCGGCAGTGCGCAGGTTCGTCCAGTATGGGACTTCGCGATTGGGTGAAAGCTCAGCCATGATCTTTTTAACCGACGGTTCGAAGTAATACGATGACATGTGTGGCAGAACCATCGTATAGGAATCAAGCGTCTCACCGTGGGCACCCAATGCTCCTTCCACCGCTTCTTTGGAGAGCGGCGCCATATATTTGGCTAATATTTTTACATTCTGCGTCAACATCATGGGGCGGCTTTGGATCTGCATACACAGCGGCGCCTGATTCGCGAACGAGCGCGAATATGTCCAATTGATCTTAAAGGAAATACCATGTTCGCGAGGCTGCCCTTCGAGTAGGAATGCCCCAGCACCATCCGAGAGCATGAACCGTAAAAAGACGGACATGAACCACTTCGAAGTCCGCACATCTTTCATGATCGCAGGGAGGTCATACGTTGTACGAAATTGTTTAGATTTGAGTCCATCAGAGGATTGTTCCACTCCAACACAGACTGCCGCCTTGGACTCGCCGGATTTCACCGCGCGATTCGCATTAACAATGGCTTGTGCTCCGGATGAACAAATCCCGGAATTGGAGTTGATCTCGAGCGAATGCTCGATGACCCTGTCTTTACTCAATTGATCATGCACCAGGGATGAAATTCCCGGCGCCAGAATGGGAGCGTGAGTCGTTCCAGCGGCTAGATAGTCGATGTGTAACAAATTTTGACGCTGTGCCAGGCAGTCTTTCACAGCCGCAGATGCCAACTCATATATCGAATGGGTGGGGTTTTGCTGTTTGTCCAACGCATAGTGGCGGGATTGAATCCCGTTGACCGCGAGAATCTTATTCTGAACCCGCCTTTCTCCAATCACCCGCCCCAGATATTGATTAATCGCCTGATTGTCAATTGGATGGCCGGGCAAAAAAGTGCCAGTACTTGTAATATAACATTCACTCATTTTGATCCTCACTATTATTAAACTGCTTGACGCTTGCGCAATAATTCGTAGGCAAATTCATCGAAGGCGATATGATAATAAAGGTATTGATTGGGGTCGGATCGGAAGGCGTCACTATTGTAGTGACTGCGATTGCTGTACGTCTGCATATAAAAATCAAGGTCGATCATCGCCTGTTTATCATCTGAGCAGATGTGTTTCAGGCACCACAACACCAGCGAGTCTGAATCAAAGGAATTGAGGGCGCGGATGGCGGTGTGGAAATCTGCAATGAGCGTGATCGTGAAGACCACCACCACGACCACATTCGTGGCGCCGAAGATCTGCAGGGAGTGTTGGCGATTCTCCTCCAGGATTTTATTGCCGAATTGGGCAATATCTTCCGGTACGCTATTTCGATAAAAATCGATATTATCCAGAAAAGCATTTTTGTCGAAACGATCAAAGATCTCATAGGAAAGATCATCGTGACAGATGGTTAATCCATGCTTGACAATGTCCCGAATGGAATTGACACTGAAATCTCCATCGATGCCTTTGAGCAATTCGCCGGTCCCGTCTCTGCGTTCAGGCGTGCCAGAAAGAATGTAGCGATACAATAAAGGCTCGATCTGCACATGCCGGATCAATAATTTGAGAGCCTCATGAGATGCCAGGTGTTTGATGCCAAATGCCAGTAGGCTGTCGATTAACCGCCGCTCAAAGCCCCAAGGCCTGCGGTGAAAAATAAACTTCAGTGGGACCAGGATCAGGCGGATAAAGAAGAAGAATATCGTGAATATCGGGCGGATAAACCGGTAGTCCCAGCGCGCCTTCTCTTTATCGAAGATCTCGTTGATGTAGTCAGTAACATAGGGGAAATTTTGCATGGGCTTAATAAATCCTCTTAGGTAGGTTTTTTGATCCCGAATGGGGCGGACCTCTGTATCGGTAGGAAGTCATTTCTGACAACGGCAGTATAAATCAATGTAACTGCCAGAGCCAGATAAAAAACTGCCAAAGACTGCCAATCTAAAAAACAAATCCCTGACATGCAGGGATTTGTTTTGGGGCGTATAAACCTTTCAACCTTCCAACATCATCCTCGCCGCGCGCCTGCCGATCTCCACCGCAAAGTTCGTGCCGCGATCCCATGGGTAGACTTGACTCATCGAAGCGAAATACAAGCCGTCAATGGGCGTTTGAATCGCGGGGATATTCTTCGAATGATTCACCAACGGCACCGGCTGGGCGTAGTTCGTTTTCGTCACCCACAGCTTCTTGATCCACTCGCGCGAAAAATCGGGGTTGAACTTTTTGAACGCAGGTATAAAGCGTTCGAGCAATTCGTCATCGCTCATTGAAAAATATTCGTGACCGGCTTCCAAATAATCGCCCGCGTACACAATGCGGTCGCCGCCGAAATGTTCCTTCGAGACAAAATTCGTATGCTCCACCAGCGCCAGCATCGGGTAGCCTGCATCCTTCGGCAGGTTGAACCAGTAATAACCTTCCTTCGAAAGCTGATGCTTGAGCGAAAGCACCATCACCACCGCGCCCATGGACTTCAACTCGAGCAGCCCTCTCAAATAATTCTCAGGCAGATCAGGACACATCTTCGACATTAGACTCGGAGACGTGGTGACCAATACCTTATCATACGACTCGACGACCCCACCCGCATCGATCGACAAACCCTTTGCCTGATTCTGCTTAATGAACTTGACACTCACTCCCAGCCGGATCTCCACACCCATGCCGCGCAGCTTCTCCGCGAACAGATCCGCGAACTTTTGAAAGCCGCCCTCGAACGTGCCGAGACGCGTTGTCCGCGCTTTGATGCGTGCCCACATCCACGCCATGTTGACATCTTTATAGAACG
>CAZMQE010000040.1:0-17938 GCA_964568115.1 uncultured Anaerolinea sp. | reverse complement strand
GTATAGGTCGGTGTGATGTTGAGCAGTTTCTGCATCAGGTAAACGAGTCCACCTAGCAAGGCAGTAACGATCAATAACCCGAGCATGATGGGGATCACGATCCAGATCGTGGAGATCGCCGCCCAACGACCCACATCTCCGCCATCGCGGAAGGTGGCAACGTTGATGAGCACGATCAACGCAATGAGCAGGAGCGACGTCAACACCATGGGCAGAATGATCTGCCACACAAGTTCTTTGCGGTGTCGCTTATACGATTCGTGAACAGGTTGTGGGATTATGGCTTTCATAATATTTATTTTAGCACAATGCCCCCACCCAGCCTCCCCCATTTTCGGACTGAAGTTCGTCCGAAAATGGGGGAGGTGCCGAAGGCGGAGGGGGTGGGGCATTAAACGCACAGAGCGATTCAACGCACCTCGCCCAGGCACGCGGAACCGCTCCGGCAAAGAAAATGGACTTAACCGATAGTAACGCATGGATGACCGTGAAGGTCATCCCTACGCATTATCTTCGATTCCTCAAGAAGGTCGGAATATCGAGATCGTCCTTGTTGACGGGAGGCTGAGAGGCTTGTTTCGCCTCACCAGGTTGAACGTCGGCATGAACCGAGACCGATTCAGTCGAGCGCATAAAGTACGCAGACTCGTTGGTGTTGCGTTTCGCAGAGTCCGTGCGGGGTTGTTTATCCAAAGCGCGGCGCGGCATCGAGTTGCGCTCGAAACCAGTCGCGATGACGGTGATGCGGATGTCGTCGCCCATGTTCGGGTCGATGACCGCACCGAAGATCATGTTCACATCGGGGTGCGCGGTTTCGCGGATGATCGCCGCAGCCTGATTGACTTCGAAGAGCGTCATGTTCGGACCGCCGGTGACATTGAAGAGCACGCCGCGTGCGCCGTCGATGGTGATATCGAGCAGCTTGGATGAGATCGCATCTTCCGCCGCCTTCTTTGCGCGGTCGTCGCCGGTGCCTTTACCTACCGCCATGAGCGCTGCGCCGCCTTCAGACATGATCGCGCGCACATCGGCAAAGTCAAGGTTGATCAAACCGGGGATGGTGATGAGTTCAGAGATGCCTTGAATACCTTGATGCAGAACATCATCAGCGAGACGGAACGCATCTTGTAACGATGCGCGTTTATCCGCAATTTGTAATAAGCGATCATTGGGGATCGCCACCAATGTATCGGTATGTTCCTTGAGTTGGTTGATGCCCACTTCGGCAGATTGTAAACGGCGCATGCCTTCGAACGTGAACGGACGGGTCACCACACCGATGGTGAGGGCGCCGCTCTCGCGCGCGATCTGCGCCACAATGGGAGCCGCACCGGTTCCAGTGCCGCCACCCATACCGGCTGTGACGAAGACCATATCCGAGCCTTTCAGCACGTTATACAGTTCGTCCGCCGATTCTTCAGCGGCTTTGCGTCCAACTTCGGGGTTGCCACCCGCGCCGAGACCACGGGTGAGTTTGTCACCGAGGCGTACGCGGGTGCCGGCCTTTGTCAGCAACAAAGCTTGCGCATCGGTATTCACGGTGATGAATTCAACACCTTGAATACCTTCATCGATCATGCGGTTGACGGCATTCGATCCGCCGCCACCGACACCGATCACTTTAATGCGGGCGAAAGATTCCACTGGCAATTGCTCATTGTTTTGCTTATTGGTCGAGTCCATGACTACCTCCATAAAACATTGGTTGATGATACTTGTTTTTGATTCAGGTTTTCGAAATTTTAAGGGTGAGAAGTCTTTTTGCCACAGAGATCGCAGAGACTTTGAGTAAAGAATTTAAAACTCAAGGTTCTCAGTGCGCTCTGCCTGCACCGAGCCGCAGGCACGCGTGTGGCTAAGTTTTTTCTCAACCCAGGCGACTACGGCAATATTCTTCCAAATAATTTTTTGACAAATCCAAAATCCATACGCTTGTCTCCTTTCGAACGACGTCCGTGCCCAATGCTTACATCTTGATCGTGCATTGAGAGCGCCCATCGCAATAGACCCACACCGGTTGAATATGCCGGTGAATTCAAACGATCCACAAGACCCAATAAATTTTCAGGTTGCGCAGTCCGCACCGGCAAACCCAATACTTCACTTGCCACACGTTTGATACCCGGCAATGCGGATGTACCGCCGGTCAACACCATACCTGCTGGCAGTAGACCATCATAACCAGAGCGTTTGATCTCCTGCAAGGTCAACGAAAACAGTTCTGCCACACGCGCTTCGATGATATGCGCGAGTTCCTGCCGATTGATCTGCACCGGGCGGTCTTCACCGAACGGGCGGATCGAGAAATATTCTTCAGAACCAACTTCCGCACGCACGGCGTAGCCTTGCTGCTTCTTCACATCTTCAGCTTGTGGAAGCGGCAAACGCAAACCATGTGCAATATCCTGTGTCACATGATTGCCGCCAACGGCTAACACCATCGTGTGCCACACATCACCGTTGACATAGATCGCCAGGTCCGTAGTGCCACCGCCGATGTCGCAGACCGCCACGCCCATCTGACGTTCCTGCTCGGTCAACACCACTTCACCAGAAGCCAGCGGATTCAAAACAAACTGTTGGATCTCCACGCCCGCCGCACCTACGCATTGACGTAAATTATCAACGGTCGCGGCTGAAGCCGTAATGATGTGCGCTTCCACTTCGAGACGATAGCCGTGCATTCCTTTTGGGTTGCGAATGCCATCTTGTCCGTCCACGCTAAAGCCGCGTTGGATCACATGAATGATCTCGCGATCATACGGAATTGCCACCGCGCGCGCCTGTTCCATCGCATGTTCAACATCGAACTGCTCGATGACATTGCCATTCACCGCCGCCGCCCCGCGACTATTCACCGATGAAACATGCGCACCTGCAATGCTCACCAACGCCGAAGTGATCTCCAGCCCCGAAGTGGACTCAGCCTTCTTCACCGAACGCGTGATCGCCTGCGAAGCCGCGGCAAGGTCAACAATAATGCCCTTCTTGATTCCTTCCGACGGTTCTATGCCCACGCCCATGATGCGAATGGATTTATTATCTTCCACTCGCCCAACCAGCGTGCACACTTTGGTTGTACCTACGTCAATGCCTACTACGATTTCTTCCATGTTTCCTTTTTAATTCTGGAGTGTGGCAGCTTGCTGCCACATGTCCAACAGCAAGCTGTTGGACTCCAGAGTCTATTGTGTCATTCGATAATACGGTGCCGTCGGGTAGGTCACATTGATCAACGCCGGGCGGATGCCGCGTTGTGTCAACGAAGCCACCATCGCTTCATACACACGCATCTTCAATTCAATATCGTTCGGGGTCGCGCCAAAATACGCGCGCCAGCCGCGCGGATCATTCCAACCAAAGCCCATGCGCGCATCATACAAAATGGATTGACCCGGCGGGACGTGACCCGCGAGCCCATGCAACGCCTGGACCATATCCTGCGAAATGAATGGCGAGGGCGTCAACGGGTCCGCCGCGCCGCCGGCTACGGGGGGAGCTGATTCAGCCACGACGGAAATGAGTCCAACCATTTCGCCTCTGGGCTTGAATGCGACGCCATCCTCCGCGACCCATGTATAGCCGCCACCTTGTTCCCAACGAATCGCTGGTTTGCGTTCCGTTACGTTAACCGAAACAAGATTCGGCAAAGCAACGTTCACTCGGACGGAAACAAGTTCGGGGTAGTTGAGGCGCAGGCGGGTCTCCAGATCCGAAGGGGTCAGCATGAAGATCGGCTGTCCAGAAATGTTCAAGACCGAATTCACATCCGCTGGCGTGACGATCTGATTACCAACGACCTGGGCTTCAGTGACGCGCAGTTGCGGAAGATTGAAAGCGAAATAAAG
This sequence comes from uncultured Anaerolinea sp., assembly GCA_964568115.1. Taxonomy (GTDB): domain Bacteria; phylum Chloroflexota; class Anaerolineae; order Anaerolineales; family Villigracilaceae; genus Defluviilinea. The sequence goes on along the minus strand of CAZMQE010000040.1, from coordinate 14,090 downwards.
CGCCGCACCAAACACAACGGATAAAATGAGTGAAAGCAAACGCCAACCCAACCGCGGGCGCGCAACACCGACCTGGCGCAACTCGGCACGCGGCATGGCGGGCAAGGCTGGCATGGCGATCTGGAAACGGCGGCGCGGATTCTGTTTGGGCTTGGCAATTTTGGCTTTTGGCGCAGCGGCTTTCTTTTTGGTGCGCGCAGTCACCGGCACAGAACGCGCGGCTTCCTTCGCGATGCGGTGCATGTGTTCGGCATGTTCCTGCTCGCGGCGCAAGCGGACGAGTTCAGCACGGGAGAGTTCTTTTTTATCGCTCATGCGCGGCTCCGAAAAGTATGTGACGTGTGGTCACGGTCGGCTTTGCGTTCCATTGCCAGTTCGATCAAACGGTCAACCAGTTGGGTGTAGGACATTCCGCTGGCTTCCCAAAGTTTGGGGTACATACTGATCTTGGTAAAGCCTGGAATGCTGTTCAACTCGTTCAAATACACTTTGTTCGTATCTTTCTCAACAAAGAAATCCACGCGCGCCAATCCCGCGCAATCAATGGCTTTGTAGGCGCGCACGGCATACTCGCGGATCATTTCAAGCGTTTCAGCAGGCAACTTGGCGGGGATGTCATAACCTGAAGTGCCATCGATGTATTTTGATTCATACGAATAAAATTCGCGGCTTGGCAAGATCTCACCGGGCACCGAGGCGACCGGGTTATCGTTGCCCAATACGCTGACTTCGATCTCGCGCACACCCATCACACCTTTTTGGATCAATACACGGCGGTCGAATGAAGCAGCTTCCATCAAGCCTTCCTGCAAGTCAGAACGGTTACTGCATTTGGTCACACCGACCGATGAACCGAGGTTGGCAGGCTTGGTGAAGAATGGATAATCACTGATTCGTTCAGCTTTCTCGATCACAGCGACAACATCTTTTTGGATCTCAGTGCGCAACACCACCAGCGTATCCACGACTGGAATGCCATTGGCGATCATCACATCTTTGAAGACGCCTTTATCCATGCCAACCGATGATCCCACCACGCCCGCGCCCACATACGCAACATCAGCTAATTCAAATAAGCCTTGCAGTGTGCCATCTTCGCCGAAGGTGCCGTGCAGAACGGGGAAGTACACATCCACATCAGCCCACTTACGCAGACCCGAAAAACCTTCGAGGACATAGATGCCCTTTTCTGATGGGTCGGGTGAGAACATGGCGGAGAACATTCCATCAGTTTTATTATTTTCAAATTTATCCAGCACATCCTGACCTGTCAGCCAGGCGCCTTCACGGGTAATACCGATCTGGGTCACTTCGTATTTGGCAGGGTCAAGCACCGAGAGTACGGAGCGCGCAGACATCAACGAGACTTCATGCTCGCCGGAACGTCCACCAAATAACACTGCCACTCGAAGTTTATTCATAACGTTATCATCGTAGCGCGAGATAATATCTCGCGTTACCACTCTCCGATCAATTCAACTTCCAATTCCAAGTCAACGCCTTGTTTTTCTTTGACAGTTTTCTGCACCAATTGAATCAAAGCGCGAATGTCTTCCGCTTTGGTATTGGCATGATTGACGAAAAAATTTCCGTGCAACGGGCTGATCTCAGCGTTACCGATGCGGGTGCCTTTCAAGCCTGCCGATTCGATCAATCGCCCTGCATAATCGCCAGGCGGATTCTTGAACATCGAACCCATGCTCGCGCCCGGGGGTTGGGTCGCTTTACGGTGCGCGCTGAATTGTTGAATTTTAACAGTCACTTCTTCCTTGGTTGAATTTTTTAACGCTAACTCAGCCGAAAGTACTACTGCCTTTAATTCACCGCGTTTCAAGATACTCGTACGATATGCATAACCCATTTGTTCAACGGTAAACTTTTCTTTTCCATTTTCAGTTAATAACTCAGCCGAGATCAAGTTTTGGGTCATGTCGCCGCCGAAGGCACCAGCGTTGCCATAGACTGCGCCACCGATCGTGCCGGGGACTGTCGCTGCCCATTCGAGTCCAGCAAGACCTTTCGACGCACAGCGATTGGCGAGATTACTAAAGATGACTCCCGATTCAACCGTGACTGTGGGCTGGTCGCCACTGTGGAACTTAACCGTCTTCGCCCGATTCATCACCACCACACCACGGACGCCTTTATCGCTGATCAACACGTTCGAGCCGCCGCCCAATAAGGTAAAAGGCATTTCCTGTTTCCACAGCAACTTCACGATACGTGCCAATTCGGCAGCCGTATCAGCCGTGACGAGAATATCTGCAGGTCCGCCGATGCGCGCGGAGGTATAGGGCGCAAGCGAGAAGTTCTCTTTCACTTTGTCGCCCAGTTTGGCGTACAACACATCGATCGGTCTTACAGGAGTTGCCATTTATTTAGTCTCTTAGTCTGCTAGTCGTTCGTCTTCTGGTCTGCATGTTGTTGATCGTCATGAGTGATGCGATCTATGATGCGCTTCACGGCATGACCTTGTACTTCATCCGATTCGTCCATGGTGCTGTTCACATCTGGCTTCTCTTTCTTTTTGAAGAAAGAGAGCACCATATCCAGCGGCGGCAGGAAATTGGTTTCAGGGTGTAGTGGTTTCTTTTTTTCATCAGGCATGGCTGTTCACCGTTATTTGAAGATCGGCATGAAAACCTTGTGGACTTGGAATATCGTTCCAGTGCAGAACGAACTGTTGTTTTTTATATTCAGCTTTGACCTGTGCGATCAACTGCAAAGCGCGTTGTTCGTTGGCATCGATCCGCGGCGGGCGGGCAGGGGATCCGCTTTCGGCTGCGATCAAAGCCATTCGCAACGGGAGCAGGGATGGGTGAGTCTGACGCGCACTTTTCTTTTCATCCAACATGTTTGCCTACCTTTCTTGAAATGCGTTGACAAGTTCGGTGCTGATCTGGTCTGCATCGCCAGCGGACATCACGATCACAACGTCACCGGGTTTGAGATTCCGAAGCAGGTGACTCGTCACTTCGGATAACGTTTCGATATAACGCGCCGAGCGATGCGGCATGGCACTGACGACTTCAGCGGAGGTGAAAGCCTGTTTGGGTTCGCGCGCAGCATACACTTCAGTGACGATGACTTCATCGGCATCTTTGAAGGCGCGTGCAAATTCAAGGAACAAAGTTTGCGTGCGTGAATATGTATGCGGCTGCCAAACTGCCCAGATGCGGCGCTCGGGATAACGGGCACGCGCACCGGCAAGCGTGGCAGCGATCTCAGTGGGATGATGGGCATAATCATCAATGATGCTGATGCCATTCGCTTCACTGCGCAATTGGAAGCGGCGACCCGTGCCGGTGAACTTGCTCAATGCCAAGGCAGCTTTATCTTTTGAAAGTCCCAGCAGTTCAACGATGGCAAGCACTGCCAACGCATTGCGGACATTATGTTTGCCGGGTACTTGTAAAGAGACTTCCACTGAAGTGGCACCCGTAGCACCCAGGTTGGATGAAACCACAAAGTCAAAACCGCCACGTTGATTGGCTTTCACTTCGCGCGCCATCACCCAGTAGGGGCTGCTGATGGTCATTTCGTTTTGAATGTAATAGGCAACGATGTTGATGCCTTTTTTGCGCGCGTGCGGGATCAGTGCCATGGAGCCAGAATCCTCAGCACACACGATCAATGAGCCTTCGTCAGGAAGCAGATCCACGAATTTCTCGAAGGAGGCATACATGGATTCAAGCGTCGGGAAGATATCAGGGTGATCGTGTTCCAGACTCGTCACTACTTCGATCTGCGGCTTGAGACCGAGGAACATGTTGTCGTATTCGTCCGCTTCGATGACGAAGGCGTTGCCTTTACCAGCATGGGCATTGACGCCGAGGTTGTTCGACACGCCGCCAATAATGAACGAGGGATCGCGTCCGAGTTCGCTCAACGCCCACGCGGTCATGGCGGTGGTGGTGGTTTTGCCATGCGTTCCGGCAATGGCAATACCTTTTTTATCTGCCATCAATTGACCAAGAAAATCTGCCCGTTTGTAAACAGGGATATTGGCATGCTTCGCCGCCACGACTTCAGGATTATCCGCACTGACCGCCGATGACATGACGATCGAATCCGCGCCTGCGATGTTGCGTGGGTGATGACCGACATACACGGTCGCACCCGCCTTGCGGACTTCATCGGCAAACGGCGTAAGCGTGCGATCAGAACCGCTCACCACGTATCCGCTCTCCAACAGGAGGCGGGCGATGGCGGAAAGTCCGCTGCCCCCGATGCCAATGAAATGAATGTGTGACATGATTAGCTTTTAGCTTTCAGCAATTAGCGTTTAGATGTATACGACTAATACAAAAACCATACACAAGATAACGGCGAAATAGATGCCCGGTTCACCGAGAACCTGTGGAGGCATATAGAGCATCATTTGATTGACTTTTTCAAGCAAGACCGGGTCAGTGGGTTTGAGAATGACCTGTTGAAAGGCATAGTCCGCGATGTGGACATAGTACAGCACACTGCCTGCCACCAAATAACCATTAATGCCGCCGAGGAAGGCGCCGAAGAGCGTATCCTGCAATTTTTCACTGCGCGCCTTGCCTGCCAGGTGTTGAATGCTAATGACCGTTTGATAACCGAAGTACACCAGCACCAATAAAATGATCGTCCGCACCCAGAAGAGCGAAGCGTCGGTTTGAGGTAGATTCGCAGCAAGTGGAATATATTTGCGGATCACATGATTCAATGCCAGTGAAAGGATCACGCTGAACGCGACCAGCAATTCCTTTGCCCAGCCGCGCATGCCGCCGATGACAGCAAAAAGCAAGACATACATCCAGAATACATAGATAATACTCATCATAGGTGTTACGCTCCTGCCAGTTCGATCAACTTGCTGGCGATCTTATCCGCAGCGCGCGGGTGGGATAGTTCGAACATCGCAGCACGCATGGCTTTCAATTTGTTCGGGTTCTCCCAAAGGACATTCAATGTTTGCATCAACTCGTGCTTTAATGCCTGGTCTTCAAGGATTATCGCCGCACCGCGCCCGGTCAGATAATCGGCATTCACTTTTTGATAACGCCACGCATACGGATACGGAACCAAAATAGCGGGCAAACCAAATAACGGATATTCGCCCAAACAGGAGGCACCCGCACGCGAGATCACCAGATCAGCGGCAGCTAAGGCGGCGCCCATATCATGCAAATAAGGCATGGCATGATAACGGGCAGCGAGTTCCATGGGCAATTGTTCACGATTATGTTTCACCAGGGTCCAATCCAAATCGCCGGAAAGATGAATGACCTCGAACTTCGTTAGCAGTTCGCGCAGGTTATTCAACACCGTCGTATTGATCGAGCGCGCGCCCTTGCTGCCGCCAAAGATCAACAAGACCGGCAATTCGCTGGAAATGCCGAGGTGCCGATGCGCTGTCGAACGGTCCCACAGTGCCAGGTCCGTGCGAATCGGGTAGCCCGTCTCAAATACTTTTTTCTTAAAGAACTTTTGCGATTGACTCGTCGTCACCGCAATTGTGTTTGCAAAACCGCTCAATGATTTCAAAGCCATACCGGGTTCGATATCTGGCACATACAACATGGAGGCATAGAACCTGCCAGCCAATGCCATCGGTACAGCCACAAAGCCGCCGGTGAAGAACAACACATCCGGCTGAAACTCCTTCAAGATACGGCGGGAGGCTAAAATGCCGCGGCTGATCGTCGTAAGATTGCGAGGCAATGTTACGAGACCAACTCCATGGACGCCTGCAGCCGGTATGCTCTGAAAGGTAATACCCTGGCGTTTGACCAGGGCTTCTTCCATGCCACCTTCGCCGCCCACCCACAGCGTATCCAGGTCGCGGACCTTAGCCGTTAGCGCGCTGTGAACGGCGAGCGCGGGATACACCCCGCCTCCCGTTCCCCCGGCGCAAATCAATAACCGCACCGAATGACCTCCAGTCATTTTCTTCCGTTCGTACGATCTCACCGCTCTGGCGTGAGATGTTCAACATAATTCCCATGGCGCACAGGGTGGCGACCAAATTCGAACCGCCCGCGCTGATAAAGGGTAATGCATTACCAGCAAAAGGCATCAGCCCAACCATCACCGCCATATTGATCAACGCTTCAATGGCAACCCAAAAAGTGATCCCTGAAGCCAGCAACGTACCGAGCATATCGGGCGCGCGGCGGGCGATCACAAGTCCGCGCCAGATCAAAGCCGCATATAAAGCGATCAACAATACCGAACCGAACAAACCGAGTTCTTCAGCCACAACGGCGAAAATACTATCAGTAGGCGCAAAGGGCAAACCGGTTAACTTCGTATCAGCCTGACCCAACCCCACACCGAACACGCCGCCTTTGATCACCGCTTCGAAAGAACGCTGGACATGATACGAAGCATGTGTCGGGTCTTTCAAACCAGCCAGAAAAGAACTAACCCGGTCCTGACCAGTAGCGCTAAATTGCACGATGACCCAACCCATCACAACCGCCAACAGCAGTAAAAAGATGATCTGCTTAATATCCGCACCGGCGAGGAAGAACAGCAAGCCGCCCAGGATCAGCACGGTGCCAGCCGCGCTGAGATCGGGCTGCAAATAAATCAAGCCGCCGATGATTCCCAGGATCACACCCAACGGGATCAAACCAAAACTCACATCATGCAGCGACTGGCGCTTGGCATACAACCACACCGAAAGATAGATCACTGCCACCAGCTTCGCAAGTTCAGATGGCTGATACGAACCTTCGAACAACGTACGCGAGGCGCCCAAACGGATCTCATTGATCACCAGCACAGTGATCAACAACCCGATCGTCCCGAGCATCGCAACCACCACCAGCCTGCGCCATTGGTGATAATCAAACACCGAAAGCACGAACGCCGCCAGGATCCCCAGGCTCATCCACTTCACCTGGCGCAGGAACATAAAAGAGGACGAACCATATTCATTGAATGAAAAATCGAACGAAGCCGAATACAGCATGATCAAACCGAAGACCAGCAGTGCCACCACCGTCAACAGCATCGGCATGTCCACGCCGCGCGCCAACCCTTTGGCTGGCGACACAGAGAAACGTTCATTTACGAAAGTTCTTGCACCCATGTTCTAAACCTTTCTCCACGATCAGCAAAATCTTTAAATTCATCAAAACTGGTGCCACCCGGCGATAACAAAACAACATCGCCAGCTTCAGCCACTTCCGCCGCCTTGATGACTGCCTCATGCAAGCCATTCACGCGGGATAAAGTGCAACGCATCTGACCCAGCCCGAGGCTGTCTACGGTTTTCTGGATCTTTTCTGCCGCCTCGCCAAAGAGCACTACATGATCCACACGCTCGCTGACAAGTTGCATCAACTCTTCCCAGGGCAGGTCTTTGTCGCGCCCGCCCAGCATCAACACGATCGGCTCATCAAATGCGCGGATCGCTGCCAGCGTGCGTTCAGGCGCCGACGCCATTGAGTCGTTGTACCAGCGCGCGCCATGCAGCTCACGCACAAACTCCAGGCGATGCGCCACACCGTGAAAATCTTCGATCGCTTCCAGCATCGCATCTAACGGGAAGCCAGCCGCATGACCGATCGCAAACGCCGCCAGCACATTCGCTACATTATGTTCACCGCGCAACAGGATCTTTTCACGCAGCATCAAAGGTAAATAGGCATTGCCATCGCGTAAGTTCAGCAAGCCTTCATGCAAATACGTACCATTCATACCTTCATCAAGATCATGCATACTGAAGGTGAGTAATTTACCCTGCACCTTGTCACGCAAGTTCCATGCGCCGTGATCATCGCGCCCGAGGATTGCTGTGTCCGCTTTGGATTGAAACGCAAGAATGCGCGCTTTCGCGGCAGTATAGGCTTCCATCGTGCCGTGACGGTCCAAGTGATTCGGCGTAATGTTCAAGATTGCAGCAACATTCGGCGAGATCGTCATCTGCTCCAGTTGAAAAGAAGACAGTTCCAGGATGGCAATATCAGCAGGCTTCATTTCATCCACATAATTCAATAATGGGTCGCCGATGTTGCCGCCGATAAATGCCCGGTCGCCATAGGCGTTCTTCGCCATTCTGCCAACCAACGTTGTAGTCGTCGTCTTGCCAGCCGAGCCGGTGATACCAATCGTCTTGCAGGGCACTACTTCCATGAAGATCTGCGAATCATTCGAGAGGGGAATGCCCCTCGCAACCGCAGCAGCCACAATGGGCAGCGTGAGCGGGATGCCACCAGAAAGACACAGCACATCGGTTGAATCCAGCAATTCAAGCGGATGTCCACCGAGCGCCCAGTCGATCTGAACTTCGGCAAGGGTTTCACGCACAAGGCGTAATTCATCAGCGCTGCGCATATCGCTCAACGTAACGTGTGCGCCATGCAGCGCAAGCCAGCGCGCGAGGGCTAAGCCTTGCCGCGCAGCTCCGAGTATCAAAACACGTTTGCCGTTCCAGTTCTTCTTCATAGATTCAATCGTAGTGTGTGATCCGTTGTTCGTAAACTAAAAATGACCGATCGCCAATTACAAATCAGACAAGTGCCAAGCCCATGCCGATCATGGCAGCTAACAGGGCTATCAACCAGAAACGTTGTACCACCTGGGTCTCACTCCAACCCAGCAATTCAAAATGCAAATGGATGGGCGCCATCTTGAAAAAGCGCTTACCCTTGGTCGCTTTGAAATATCCGACCTGGATCACGACACTCAACGCCTCACATAACGGAATGACCGCGATGATCAACAGTAGAGGCCAGTGACCAGTCATCAAAGCGACAACTGCCAGCGTGGACCCCAGTGAAAGAGAACCTGTGTCGCCCATGATCAATTCAGCCGGATGCACGTTGAACCATAAAAAGCCAAACAAGGCACCCACCGTAATAAAGCAATATTGCGCGAGATAGGTATAACCATAGATCAGGGCAATACCGCCAAAAGCGGCAAACGCAGTGGCAGAGATCAAACCGGCAAGCCCATCGAGCCCATCGGTAAAATTCACCGCATTCGATTCACTGACGATCACGAATGCTGCGATCGGGATGTACCACAGTCCAAGGTCGATCTCGCCTTGAATGCCGGGAATGCGCATTTCAGGCACATCCAAACCATATTTCAAAACAAAGGCAGTCCCTACCGCCAGCAGAACCTGGAAAAAGAATTTCGTGCGTGCGCGCATGCCATCGCCGCGCCGCTTGCCGCGAATGCCTTCCCAATCATCGAGCGCACCAAGAATCGCGTAGGAGACCAAAACGATCAAAGGCACCAATACCGATTGCCCGGTGACGTCCAAACCGATCAGGGACGCAGCGTTCAGCAAACCGGTCAACAACAGCACAGGCAGAACGAACAACACACCGCCCATGGTGGGCGTACCCATTTTGACGCGATGTTGATCAGGCTCTTCCACGCGAATGATCTTGCCAACTTTAAAGTGCCGCAGCACACGCAATAAAGGCGATCCCCAGATCACGGTCATCACAAAGGACAACATCGCCAGACCCAAGACCAGCGCGGTGTGGTTCATGAATGGACCTCCAACGAGGCTGTGATGCGGTCCATGCGCAGACCATGCGAACCTTTGATCAACACAACATCTTTTTTAGTGAGGTTGGTCTTCAGCCATTCTATGAGCGGATCGATTTCATCAAATTCAATGATGGCAGTCTTTTTCATGCCGGTGCGCCGCGCCGCTTCAGCGATCATATGAGCGCGTCCGCCTAATGTGACCAGTGTCTCAGCAACCTGCGCGGCACGCAGACCGACCATTTCATGTCCGCCGCGTTCGTAAGGACCGAGTTCAAGCATATCACCCAGCACCGCCACCTTGCGCCCATCGATCTCATCAAGCAGGTTCAATGCGGCAAGCATGGATTCAGGCGACGCGTTGTAAGTATCATCCAATAATAGAGCTCCATTTTCACTGCGGACTGCAGCGAGACGTAATTGCGTATGGCCTTGATTTAAGCCTTCGAGAATTTCCTGCCAGTTCATGCCTTCAGCTAGTCCTACCGCTGCCGCGCGTAAAGCTGTATGTACTGAATGCCGTCCGATCAAGGGGATCTTCACATGCAGGGTCTCACCGGCATAATGCATCCGAAAGCGGATGCCATCCAAGCCCAACCCCACAACCTGATCTGCCCAGAGATGGGCTTCAGGAGATAGACCATAGAAGAAGACGCGCGCCTTAGTGCGCTCTTCCATTTTTTGGACCCACGGATCATCAAAATTTAGAATTGCCACGCCTTCGGGAGCCGGGGGCAACGCCTGAACCAATTCACCTTTACCGCGGGCAATGGCTTCCTGCGATCCTGCACGTTCCGCATGGACGGTGCCAACATTGGTCACAACGCCTACTTGCGGTAAAGCGATATCACACAAGAACGCGATCTCGCCCGGAACATAGAAGCCCATCTCCATGACAGCCCGTTGATGACCGGCGCTCAGCCTGAGCATCGTAAGCGGCAAGCCGATCTCATTGTTCAAATTACCGGGGCTTTTCAGGGTGCGATAGCGTGTGCTCAAGACCTCTGCGATCATTTCCTTGGTGGTGGATTTACCCACACTACCCGTGATGCCGATCACGCGCAGATCCAATTTGCGGCGCCAGAAACGCGCGATCTGTTGCAACGCGGTGACTGTGTTTTCCACACGCAAACAGAACGGCGTGGCAAAATCAAACGTCAGAAAGAAGTCGGCTGAGGGTACAGCACGCAGGTCGAGGGTGTGGAAAGAAGCGTCCACGTCACGTTGAATTAAAGCAAAAGATGCCCCCCGTTTAAATGCTTCTCCAATGTAGTCATGTCCATCCGTTTTTTCGCCGGGAATGGCAACGAACAGTGAACCTGGAATGGTCTGACGTGAATCAATGACCGCTTCGGTGATGACCGTAGTGTTCTGCGGGCGAAAACCCGTGATGGCTTCGATTGCGTCAGCGATTGTCAGCATAATTATCTCGAGCCGAACTGGTTACGAACCATATCAGGCGGAATATTCAATAGGATGACAGTCTGCTCGGCAACTTGTGAGAAGACCGGCGCGGCGGTTTCTGAACTCCAAATGGAGGTGGTGGGTTTTTGGATCCAGACATAGATCATAAATTGTGGGTCATCCACAGGTCCCCAACCAATGAAGGATGCGTTGGTTTTCGTATCATCATAACCAAGCTCAGTGGGGATCTGTGCCGTACCCGTTTTGCCAGCCACACGATAACCGGGTACCAACGCACTGGACGATTCGCCTTCGAGTGATACCGTAAGCATATCGGTTAGTGTTTTGGCGGTTTCAGCTTTGATGGGGGCACCGGCATATTGCGAGGGCACATTATATTGATGTCCATCGCGCAGCATGGAGTATAAAACATGCGGCGTAACCATCTTGCCGTTATTGGCAATCGCAGAAGCAGACATGAGCAACTGCAAAGGCGTGACCGTGACACCCTGACCGAACGCGTTCGTGCCCAGATCAACCGGATACCAATCCGTATCGCCCGGGACCTTGAGTCTGCCCATCGCTTCGCCAGAGAGGTCGATGCCGGTCGGATGCCCCAGCCCAAAGCGTTCCATGTAACCGTAGAAAGATTGCGATCCCATTTGCGTGGAGATCCACGCCATGCAAACATTGAGCGAATGTTGGAGACAGCCTGTCATATCTTGTTGTCCCCAGGGTTCACGGTTCCAGTTATAGATGGTGATACCACCGACATCGATCGAACCGGTATCAATGTAGGTTGTGCTGGGTGTGACTGTTCCAGTATCCAACGCAGCCGCCATGGTCAGGATCTTGACCACCGAACCCGCTTCATACGCCATACCGATGGAACGATTGTATTGACTGCCGTTATCGTAGATGTCAAAGTAATTGGAATAATTATTCAGGTCCAACCGCGGCGTGGTGGACATGGCTAGGATCTCGCCGTTTTGCGGATTCATGACAACAATCGCGCCATTCTCTGCGCCGTATTTCGTGAGCGCCTCATCCAGGATTTTTTCAACCTTGGCTTGCAGATCGCGATTGATGGTGAGGACAAGGGTTGTACCGTTGGGCACACGGGGAATTTCGCTGGCTTTGTTCGGGTCACTTGGCACCCACACCTGTACCGGGTTGCCCGCCAATAGATCGTTATATTTTTCTTCGATACCAAAGTAACCGCGACCATCGCGGGTGACGAAACCCAGCACGTTCGACGCTAACGCGTCTTCAGGGTAGCTGCGTTGAAAATGCGGTTTGAACCCGAGTCCACTCAGGCTGTCATCTTCCGCATCTTCCATTTGTTTCATAAGTTGCTGCAGGGATGTGACAGTTTCTGCGCCAACATAATCCTGGATCACAATGTATTCCCAGGTCTTCGGGGAGTTCATCAATTGGTTATATATATCTTCGTAGGTCAAACCCAGGTACAAGCTGAGGTTATAAGCCAAAACCTCGGGATTCTTCATCTGGCTCAAGCTAACGCCCACTTCATAGACCGTCCGATTCCCGGCGAGCAGATGTCCATTACGGTCATAGATCTCGCCGCGCTCAGGGTAGAACATGCGGAACTCACCGGCATACAAGTCACCGTTGGAGAGAAAGATCTTCGCCTGTTCGCTGTTTTGAATCCGCACCATTTGAACGATAATTGCCAACCCCACGAACGCAAGGCCGGCAACCAGGACCAAAGAACGGATGGCATACTGCTGACGCATTAGTAGCCTCCCGATTTGACACGGTCATCGAACCATTCGATCAGCGATTGGGTATATTCGGATGGAAGAGCTTGGGAGTAATCAGTGACATCTTCTGCCGCCAATAAAATGGCAGGCTCAGGCGCAACGAAACCGGGCACGGCAACATAATCCAATTCGCCGGGCTTGACGGGGCGATAACCCATCTCGAGCGCGCGGCGTTCCATTTCAGCGGTGGAAGTTAAATTAGCAAGCTGAGTTTCAAGGTCAGCATTGGCGCGCTGGATGGTGGTGATCTCAAAGCGCATTTCCTGGATCTCACGCCCGGCGCGCGCGGCACCCGCTGTTACCTGCAGGTACAGCGCCGCAATCATGGATGTGCCGATCACGGCGAGCAGGAACGCGCCAACATACTGGCGTTGAACACGCCAGGGTGCTTGTTTATAAGCATGGATGATCTGAGTTGCTTGTGCTTGCATGACGACCTTTATATTTGGGCGATATGGTCGCGTAATAACGATTCAAGTCGTTATTACAGTTTTACATTTTTTCGGCAATGCGAAGTTTCGCACTGCGGGCTCGCGGATTGTCTTTTGTTTCTTCTTCCGAGGGCACGATCGGTTTTCGAGTTACCTCTTTGATGATCGCTTTACGTTCAACTGCATACAGTTGTTCGTAAGGCGGGTTGACTAAGTCTTTGCTTTGTTCTCTAAAAAATTCCTTGACGATACGATCTTCCAACGAGTGGAAGGAGATCACTGCGAGTCGGCCTCCGGACTTTAGGCTTGCTACGGCTTGCGGAAGCACTGTCTTAATGGAAGCCAGTTCATCGTTGACGGCGATACGTAACGCTTGAAACGTTTTCGTGGCGGGGTGGACACGGTCACCTCTGCGGGGCGAAACAGCTTCGATCACAGCGACCAGCTCACGGGTAGTCTGAAGCGGTCTTTTGTTCACGATGGCTCGCGCTATTTTGCGAGAGTCCCGGTCTTCGCCGTATTCGTAGATCAGGTCTGCCAGTTCGCGCTCATCGAACGTATTGACGATATCGGCAGCGGTCTGTAATGCATGTGGTCCGAAGCGCATATCGAGCGGAGCATCATTTTGAAACGAGAAGCCGCGCTCGGGCGTATCGAACTGCATCGAGGAAGCGCCGAGGTCAAGGACGATGCCATCCACAGAATCCCATCGGAGATTCTTCAGCTGCGCAGATAGAGTCGTATAGGAGGCTTGCGCCAGATGGACGCGCTGTTCGTAAGGAGCCAAGGTCTCACGAGCAAGCGCTAACGCCTGCGGATCCACATCCAGACCCAGCAATTGTCCATCTGGCGCACTCGCCTCCAGTATGCCGCGGGCATGTCCTCCCGCGCCTACCGTTCCATCCACGTAGCGGCCCCCACGCTTCGGCTGTAACGCGTGTATAATCTCTTTGTAAAGTACAGGTTGATGCGGTGTATCGTTCAT
>CAZMQE010000039.1:0-17944 GCA_964568115.1 uncultured Anaerolinea sp. | reverse complement strand
TAAATGGATTCAACAACCGTGTATAAATTTCAGAATCGTTTTATCCGCTAATCTATGCCAACCCTTCGACAAGCTCAGGACAGGTCTTCGCTAATCTTTTATGAGTTGAATTTTTGTGCGATGACTGCAAACACACGATGCGGGATGAAGAGCAGCGCTTCGCTCTGACCCGACGGTTGATTCAGCGCCTCAAGCCTTTGCTTCAACTCAGAATCGAACCTTGCCACCTGCTCAGGTGCAAGGCTGGCTCCCACGCCCGCACTCGCGCGGATACGTCCACGCCAGGCTTCAGGTGAATATGGCACATCCACATCGAACGAGAACGAGCGGATATCTACAAAGCCTGCTTCGCCCAGATCGCGCAACCATTGCGGATACATCCCCAAACCACCGCCAAACTTCCATGCCGGATTGTATTTGATGATCAATTGCTCAGTGAGTTCAACGACATTGCCCGTGAGCGGCAGCCAATCAAAATGCGCGATGACGATCGTACCACCCGGTTTGAGAATCCGTTTTACTTCATTTGCGGCTTTGGGACGGTCAAACCAATGCCAGCACTGACCAGCGGTGACACTGTCAAACGACGAATCAGGCAAACCGGTCGTTTCGGCTCTGGCGATGCGATACTCAACCTCCACACCAGCGTGTTGATCCAATTCTCTGGCTTGTTCCAGCATTTCAGCAGATGGGTCAATACCTGTGACACGGCAACCTCTCAAAGCGAAGCCGCGTGCCAGGGTCCCTGTGCCAGTTCCGAGGTCCAGAAGAGAAGCGCCTGCTTTTATGAATCCATCCGCATGGACACGATCAAAGAATGCGTCCGGAAATCCCGCGCGAAATTTGGCATAATCGTTGGCGGTTAATCCAAAGTTGATGCTCATGGTTTTCGCTGAGGCTTGGCTGCTGCGTTATCCCAATATGCCATGCAGTTGCGCTTTTCCTTGGCAAGGTATAAAGCTTTATCGGCTCTTTCGATCAGTTGATCGAAAGAGGTCTCTACGCCCAATGGCAGGGAGGCGATCCCTGCGCTGAAGGTGACCTGAAGTTCAATATCGTTATACCGGATGGGACATCCAATCACATGCGACCGTAACCGTTCCGCCGCGCCCAGCGCTGAAGCCAGATCCGCTTCAGGGTAAATGATGGCAAATTCCTCCCCGCCAAAACGCCCGATCAGATCCAGCTTCTGACGAATGGCTGCGCTGGATTGTTTTGCAAACCAGCGCAGCACTGCATCTCCAGCCGCATGCCCGTACACATCATTGATCTTTTTAAAATGATCGATATCCATGAGCATGAACGAAAGCGGACGCTGATAGCGCAGAGCCCGCCTGTATTCTTCATCCAACAATTCGAACAGGCGGCGGCGGTTATTAATACCCGTCAGCACATCCGTGAATGCCAGGTGACGAACATCCTTATACAATCTGGCATTCTCAATCGCGATCATTGCCTGGCTGGCAAGGACGGTTAACAAGTGCTGGTCATCTTTCGTAAACGGATGGTTTTTGTTATGCCGCGCCACACCGAGGACACCAATAAACTCAGTCCCTTTCAAGAGCGGCACGTCCAAAGTCGCTTCCACACCGGTGGTGACCTCATCCGTAAGGGAATTTACAAAAGCCCTGTAATCGTTCAGGATCAGCGGGCGTTTGGTGACAGCCACCCGCCCCATGGCGCCTTCGCCCGGCTTCATCTTGAAACCGAGCTGCTGCGGGTCAAGCGGATATTGCGCCACGATCTCCATTTCGCCGGTGTGCTGATCGAACAATAGCAGTTCGCCCAGCGTCACTTTCAAAAGTTTTACCGCCCGTTCAGTGATAGTTTGTAAAAGGCTGTTGAGTTCCAATTCACCCGAAATGCTCGTCAGCGTTTCGTTCATCACTTCCAGTTCCTGAATGCGCCGCTGACTTAACACATCCGCCCGCCTGCGCTGACTGGAGATCTGGTAGATCACCTCACCTGCCCCAATGATACTGAGCCATTGCACGGCATCAGAACCCAGCAGGAACGATCGTCCGCCTGTGTACAGATCAACGACCAGATGCGTAACAATGAAAGTCAAAACAATATACAAGTAGATCCGACGTTCATGCAGGATCGCCGAGGCAAACACGAAAAGCACCGAGACAACATGGATGAACCAGTACGGAATCCCCCAGTTGATCATCCCAAATACAACCGCAGTTAACGCGATAAGACTACCCCCAACGATAATGCGCACTGAACTCCAGCGGTTGGGTGTCATTGAAAAGCTCACATTTGATCAGCAGCTTCAACCCAAGAATGTATCAACATCAATCCTGCTTGCCAAAATATCCAAAAGCGATCAACACCGCAGAGACCACTGCGATTGCAAGCCCGCTCAGAAGCAGCTCCTGGGCATCTTTCGTCTCGATCAATTTTTGCAGGAACTTGACCGCCATCACCAGCACGATCATACTGCTCAACTTGGTCTTGAGTTCGTAAAGATCATGCGCCAACATCCATTCAGGGACATTAATATCACCGATGAACAACTCATACAGGCTGACCGTGAAGATCAAAATGGCAGTAGCGATCAGGAAACTATCCACGATCTCGATGAACTCAACCGTGATCGCCGCATCTGCGCCAAAAGACTCGATCACCAACGTCACAACATGCACGGTTCTCAAAGCGCCCCAGGCAAACGCCGCCACCGAAGCGAGCAACAGGGATACCACACCCACCATGGCAAGATAACGTGATTTTTCAAGGATGGTCTTCATGAGCTCTCCAAACTTTTAGGCTCCATTATACAAAAAGGCGGACAAAATGTCCGCCTTTTTATTACTCACCTTCGTCACCTGCCGTGCCCGGCTGTTCCACTTTCAACACCTCACCATGCACATTGATCACAATTTTAAAACCCACCATTCCCAAGTATTGCCGCATATCCTCCGGGATGCCCACTTCCATCAATTGCTCGAACTGCTTGTCAATATTCTTGAGCTGCTGTTCGATGGCGGCTTTGGTAAAGACATCCTCCTGCCCAAGCATCTTGGCAGTCTGTTCAGAAAGAATATCTTCACTGCCTTTCATCAAGCCCGCGATCTGCGATAACACCACCCGGTCCACCTGCGCAGATGGGATGTGACGGCGGAATCCATAATCATCCACCACGTAACAGGGCTCATCGCCCACGTGCGCAGTCTCAGCCAGACGATCTGATTCGTCCACCACCAGCCCGGCAAATAAAGGTTGCCTGGGCATTAGTTGCTCTGCTTGCCTTCCACTGCCGCCAACAAAATTCCAGCGGCAATGCCAAGCCGACGATCGAGCAAGTGCCCGGCGTCCATCGTGAAATCCAGATTCAACTCATAGCGAAAAAGATTGAAGTTCTGTTTGAGATCAGCAACCCGCGTCTCGCCAAAGGAAATGTCATAGTTCTGAGGCAGCCAGGAGCCCAGTAAGAGGCGGCGCAGGAGCGCCAGTCCCATGCTATCTTCGAACAGCAACCCCTTCACGTTGTCGTTCGCATCCAACACTTCCCATTCATCGCGCAGGATCGAACGCAGACCCTTGCGCCGCAACGCACCCACCTTTTGATTCAACGCCGTATCTACCACATCATACGCCGCGGAAAAATCAACGATCTGCCGCGCCTTGATGCTCAAGACTTCCTGTGTTTTAGCTTCATCGGCATACACGCGAATATCTTCGCGCCACTTGAACATCTTTTGTTCACTGAACATCACGAGATTCCCCATAGGGTCGTAAAAACGGAACTTACCTGTTAATGCAACAGCCTGACGCTTGAGTAAATAACTCGGATGTTGAAAAATGGGATTCATGGATTCTCCTTTGACGTGGAGCGGGATGCCATCCCGCTCTACGAATTAGACGATAATAACTCTTGTGCCTTCACCCGGTTGGTTGACATAGTCCGCATCCGGCGGGACATTGGGGCTGGTCCAGCGATAAATAAATTTTGCGGCATCTGACGGCAGGTTGACACACCCGTGGCTGCGCGGACGACCATAATCATTATGCCAATACGCACCATGGAAGGCATTGCCAACATTCGTGAAAAATGTACACCACGGCACACCCGGCAGATTATAAATGTTTTCCAACGCATCACCCTGATTCGTCATATGGACCGAGGGTCCCTTGTGATATGTACGGAATTCGCCGGTAGGAGTTTCAGTCCCTTCAGCACCGCTTGAACAACGTTGCGAGAAAACCAGTTGCTCACCTTCGAATGCAGTCACCAATTGCAAATTGAGATCCAAATAGATATGCTTTTCGGCATCCGGCACATCAGGGGATAACAAAGTCAACTCTTCATTCGGTACCAGCCGCATATCATGCGATGGAACATACAAATATTTTTTGATCTCCGGATCAAAGATCTCATACCAAATACTTTTCTCTTCACGCGTTACAACCACCCGCGTTACCCAATGCGTAGTGCCGTAATAGGTGCGATATCCACGTTGTGCATATACATAAGGTGCCTCTCTGGTGAAACTCAGCGGCACAGTGATCTCCCCCACCTGCCCGGCTTCAGGGATGTTGAATACGGGTTTCTGATAATTCGTTTGCACAGGTTGAACCCAGCCCGAATAGATATAGCCATCGCCATTCACCTGGTACCAAGCTGCATTGAACGGGTTGCCATATTCGCCCTGCTCCACCACCGCGGTGACATCCACCACCTCATCGGCTCTGAAAATGTGGAGCTTGTTGG
Organism: uncultured Anaerolinea sp.; assembly: GCA_964568115.1. Taxonomy (GTDB): domain Bacteria; phylum Chloroflexota; class Anaerolineae; order Anaerolineales; family Villigracilaceae; genus Defluviilinea. The sequence goes on along the minus strand of CAZMQE010000039.1, from coordinate 13,227 downwards.
CAGCGAACGCTGGCGCATCATACAATGGGAGTCCGGTTTGAGTCATTCGACCCTGGGTGATGGCTGAGGCTGCCAGCGCGCGGTCAAGGCGCAGGTCTTTCAACGCGAAAGCCAGCGAGCCGGAGGTCATTATTTTTAAAAAGTCACGTCGGGTGAGTTGGGGGTTAAGTATATTCATTACTCTTCTAAACGGTTGGGAAACATTTGATGTTCCCTGTGCGCAGGGTCTTACAACTGGATATCCACACTGGTACCAACGAACCCGTACACGTACTCCTTTTCAAAGGGTACGAAGGGCATCGTCCAGCGGAAGAGCCATTTGGCGGCTTGCGGTGTCATGTTGATGCAACCATGGCTGCGCGGACGTCCATAGTCGTTATGCCAGTAGGTGCCGTGAAAGGAAATACCCTTCTCGGTGAGGTAAAGCACCCAGGGCACGCCGGGGAGGTCAAAGCCATTGGAGGCAATATCGCCAGTCGCCATATGCCGGGTGGGACGTTTATGGAACGTAATGAATTCACCGTCTGGCGTGGTGTATTTTCTGGGGTTTAGGCGTGCGCCTGTGGAGACCCGTGCAGCGAAGACCAGATTATCCTTTTCGTATGCCATAACCATTTGATCGTTCAGGCGTACCTCAATGCGCTTGTCCGCGTTGGGAATGTCTGGGGATAACGGGGTCAGCTCCTCGGTCGTAATGAGGCGCACATGTTCCGCACGGACGTAATAACTTGTCTTGAATTTGTCATCCAACAGGGCATACCACGTACTACCGTCCGCTTTATTCACTGCACTGGCTGTCACCCAATGGACGGTCTCGTAATAAAGGCGATAGATGAACTTCGCATTGGGGGTAAGCGCTTCAAGCGCATCGGTATACGGCACACTGATCTCGCCGAGCGTGCCTTTCGGTGAGATCGTTTGCGGTGTATTCAAAATGGTGCGGACAGGCTGCACACCACCCGAGTAAATATAACCACCCTCTGCCGCTTCATACCAAATCCGGTTGTAGGCTGATTCATCCTCACCGATGGTTGAGTTTTGGATCGGGACGATCAGATCGTGCCAGTATATTTTTTTGCGTTTGGCTTTGAAGTTCGGGGCATCATATGACCAGACCATGCGGTCGGTCACGCGCCCCTGCAAATTATTGAACTCATCTGTATGCGGAAAATTCAAAGACAGGTTCGGTAAAAACGCCCCCATCAAACCATAGCCTGTTAATTTTAAAAAATCACGCCGTGAAAAGCTGGACTTGCTCATATTTTAAATAAGTTGACAATCACTTTCGCGAAAGTGATTGTCAACTTAACACTTAATAATGCACATTCACCACAGTGCCCACCGAAGCCCAATAGTAAAGCCATTCCGCGTCGGCGGTGCGCAGGTTCACACAGCCATGACTCATGGGTGTGCCAAAGTTATTATGCCAATACGTGCCATGCAAACCATAACCTTTATAAAAATACATCGCATACGGCACATCAGGCAAATAATAACCAGGTCCAGACATGTCAGTGGATACGAACTTGATCCAGATCTTGTATCTGCCGGTCACGGTGGGAGTGAGCGATGTGCCGGTTGAAACGATAAATGAATTGACGACCGTATCGCCTTCATAGGCATACACGCTTTGCGTGGAAAGGTTCACATCGATCCAGCGCGCGCCGCCGTTGCCACCGCTGGCTACAACCGGAGCTGCATTCGGTGCCTGGGTCGGTGGAACATACACACTCGTCGGCGTATCGGCAAGGATATCCATCGCCATCACGCCGGGTGTTTCGGTAGCTGCGGGGGTGGAAGTGGGTGCTTCGGTTGGAATGGAGGTGGGCAGATCGGTCGGCTTCTGTGTCGGGAGGCTTGTGGGTGAATCGGCTGCAGCCAACGGAGGTAATGTAGCAGCAGTAGTCGGTTGCGCAAAGGCGCTCACATCAATGGGAGTGACGCCTGGCTTGGGAATATCCACTTGCGCCCAGAGGATTTCTTGCGCGGGCGCGTTGTTCTTGTTAGGGAAAATTGCTGAGAGTGACTGATTGCGAATTGTCCACCACGCCGCAACGACAAGCACGATACAGACAATGAAACCCAGGGCAAACGCTGCAATCATGAAACTTCGATTCGCAGATTTTTTCTCCTCTTGTGGCGGAGGCTTCGGTGTTGTACGTTTAATCGGAGGTGGAGGCGCGGTGGGCGCTTCATCATACACGCTGGCACTGCGGGATGCGCCAACATTTTGCGCTCCTGCACTTGAAAGCGGTTCGGGACTTAATTGAGCCTGCTTCAGCTTCCCCATTGCCCATTCCACGCCTTTGCGGGCGCGCACACTGGCAGGGTTCAACTCGAGGGCTTTTTGAGCATATGCCAGCGCATCTTCAGGGTTTGAATCGGCGGCGGTGAGCACCAGCCAGGCATCCTCGAGATCTGGCGCAAGGAGTGCGGCTTTCTCGCCCAGATCACGCGCGGACTCTTTATCCCCGCTTTTCAGGGCTTCTCGGGCTTTAGCTATAAATTCACGGGCTTCGATGACGTTGGTTGGTTCCATGGCTCTGCCTTTAATAGTTTAACACTCATTGTTCAAATGTGATTTGCGTCAACTGCCCTTAGATTTCGTTCCTGGCTAGCGCTCGTCACTGACTCAGGGCATATGATCAAGACAACAACTACCAGCGGATTTCTACGGGTGTGCCGATCTCAGCCCAATCATACAACAATTGCGCCTCATATGAACCTAAAACCACACATCCATATGAAATTGGTCGGCCTAAAAAACCTGCCCATAAGGTGGCACCGTTGGATAAGATCGGCAGGGCGTGAATGCCATTTTCCAAGCCGCCAGACCAGTAGATGCCCAACCAGCTCGGCATCCAGATATCCCAGGTGGAGCCGTAAGCGTTGGGGATCTTGCTTTGCACCGCAAATGTTCCCACGCGGGTGGCATTGTTCATGCCGGTGGAGGCGACGAAGCTATAAACTAATGTGTCGCCTTCGTAGACGTACATGTGTTGGTCTGAAATATCCACGAGGATGTATTTCGAACCCGAATATACGGGCGCAGATTGCGGCTGTTGCATTGGGGCATTGGTCGGCACCGGTGTATCAGCAACAACTTCCATACTCATCACACCCGGGGTTTCAGTGGGGATCGGTGTGACAGTAGGCAGGCTGGTTGGGGTATAAGTCGCTTTGGGGAGATCAACAAATGCCCACAGGTTTTCCTGAGTGGGTGTGAGGGTGGCAAACAGAGCGGCGTTAACGGGCGAAGAGGAGAAAAAGAAAAAGGCGAGTACCAGGCTCCCAAGTATCAGGAGCAGGCCGACAGTTGAAATGAGGCGATTGCGTCCGATGGATAAAGTCTGTTTCATGGATTCAGGTCAGGAATGGGCGTCGATTCGATGTTCTCGTTATTCGTAAAACACAGGATGCCATCCACAATACCAGCCGCGACGTTATCAGTACGTTTGGTAAGGATCTCGCGGTCCAAGTTAAGGAAGCCGGTTTCGATAATGGCGGCAACTGTGCTGGGATCAATTTCGCGGAAGGCGTGATACTCGCGCATATCGGCGGTGATGCTGCCGGAGTGAAAGGTCATTTGGGTGTTGCGTTCATAGCGATCTACCAGGCAGGCGGTGAGCCGATTGGCGCGGTTGACATCGTTGGTGTTGAGCGCCGCGGCGACTTTAAAACCAGTGGCTTCATCGTTAATATATTCGCACGAGTCGTTATGAATGGAGATGATTGCGAGGGCACGGTAGCCATTCAGGCGTGTATCAAACTCGCGTAAAAGATCTACCTGGAAACCTTTTTGGGTTAATTGTTGTTGGACGATGGCGGCGATCTTGAGATTCACATCCGCTTCAGTGAGGGTGACGTTGCCGTTGCCGTCATAACAGACTGCGCCGGAGTCATTGCCGGAATGTCCCGCCACAATGCCGATGCGTAATTGTGGTTGCGAAACCAATTGTGCGCTTTCAGGGGACCGCGGTGTGAGAACAAGACTCAGGCGTTCGTAGAAATCGCCGGTGGCAAGCCCGCGGGAGGGGAGCATGGTAAAAAGGGTTGCCAACAAAATGGCGATGCCAAAGATGCTTTGGACGGCACGAAAAGGTCGCGGTCGTTTGAGTGACTTGGGAGCGGGTGCGGAAGTGGACTGCATGGGTCTTTAAACCACGATAGTACCTTTGATGGCGACAGGATGCAAGGGGGATTTTATTGTTTTTGCAAATCAATCCTTGAGCTTTGGACAGGCTGTCCATCACCACTGGCTTTGTTTTCTGTCTTGACGCGCTTATCCCTTCTCATTATGATGAAATAAGACTGGAGCTTACAACCATGACCCTTGATCCTGAACAACTGCGCCATGCCATGCGCGCATGGACGACCGGTGTGACCGTTGTCACTGCAACCCACGCCGGACAACAATATGGCATGACCGTTAATTCATTCACATCGATTTCACTAGACCCGCCGCTGGTTTCACTGGCTTTGAAAAAGTTGACACACACGCACGAACTGGTCGAAAAATCCGGTGAGTTTGCAGTGACGATTTTGGCATCAGATCAAAAAGAGTTATCCGATCGTTTCGCTGGCAAACATCCGGAGATCAAAGATCGTTTTGAAGGCGTGCCAACAGAGACCCTGACACTCGCCGCACCCTTGATCAAGGGCGGCACAGCGTATTTCAATTGCCGCGTAGTAAAGTCCATTCCGTTGGGTGAGAACACGCTGTTCGTGGCGGAGGTCGTGGCTGCGCAAGGTGAAGGGACAGGTGAGCCGTTGGTGTATCACAATCGTGTGTATTGGAAGTTGGCGGGACAAGGATGAAAATTCTTTCCGCTAATCTCCGCGAATTTTCGCTAATCTTTAAAAAGTCGTAGGAGTAAATGGAAAACCTTCGGCTTTTTTGTAAGGCAAGTTGGTGATAAAAATGGATAATAAACTTTCTCTCGAAGAACAACAGACGTTGCTGCGCATGGCACGCGAAGCCATGGAATGTGGTGTACGGGGGAAGAAGCTGGCGCCGCTGGATGAAAGATCGTTATCAACGCATTTGCGTGAACAGGGCGCCTCGTTCGTCACACTGACCATCCGCGGACAATTACGGGGTTGCATCGGCGCGTTGGAAGCATATCAACCGCTGGCAAAGGATGTACGCGAACATGCCATCGCCGCCGCGCTCGAAGATCCGCGGTTTCCTCCGGTGAGGGAAGATGAGTTGAGCAGGATCCAGCTTGAAGTGTCGCGCTTGACGCGTCCGCATCCGCTTGAATATACAGATGCGGCAGATCTATTATCCAAATTAAGACCGCACGTGGACGGCGTCATCTTGCGCGATGGCAGCCGGCGCGCAACGTTCCTGCCACAAGTGTGGGAAAAGATCCCCGACCCCGCTGAGTTCCTGGACAATCTCTGTTACAAGATGGGCGCGAGCGATCATACGTGGCGCGTCAAACATTTGGAAGTGCTTGTGTATCAGGTGGAGGAATTTCACGAGCATCCCAACAAATCGAATTGATCTTTATGTGGTTCAGGGATGAGTAGGGTAAAATCAAGCCATGGCTGAAGATGCAGCATTTCAAGAAGCAGTAGAGGCACTGCGCGCGGGAAATAAAACCAAGGCGCGTGAATTATTCACGGGTCTGGTCAAGACCGATCAAAGTAACGTGACGTATTGGATCTGGCTCAGCGCCGCGATGGAAACGACCAAGGAGCGCATCTATTGTTTGCAGACTGCGTTCAAACTGGACCCTGAGAATGCTACTGCCAAACGCGGCTTGATCTTGCTGGGGGCTTTACCTGCTGACGAGACCATACAACCTTTTCCATTGAATCGTCCGCGCGCGTGGGAGGAAAGACTTCTGCTTGCGCACGAGAAACCAAAGCCCAAGGGTTGGGCAGCGGTGAAACAAAGCCCGGTCTTCCGGCTGGGACTTGTGATTCTTTTGGTCGGCGGCTTGCTCGCCGGGATCGTGTTCGGGTTCGTCATCCCAAGCACGCTTCGCGCCCAGAGTGCACCCACCCGTTTCGTAGGCACCCCATTTACCTTTACACCCTCGCCCACTTCGATCGGTGCAAAACCGCAAGCTACCGAGGCGATCCGCACCCCCAGCGGACCGTTATCTGAGTTGTTGTCCGAGCCTTATACACCCACAGCAGTCTATGTGGAAGTTGAACGTTCACCGCTGACATCCGATTATCTGCTGCAATATAACCAGGCGGTCAAAGCCGAGAACTGGGACGAAGCCATTGCCGCGCTTCAAAACATCATCCGCGTTGAACCGAATTCCACGTTTGCCTACTACTATATCGGCGAGGCATATCTTGCCAAACGAGACCCGGGCAGTGCCATGACTGCCTACGGTCTGGGACTCGAAAAAGACCCAGCCTCTGGACCCATGTATGTAGGCATGGCGCGTGCAAGACTTTTATCAGACCCGAACGCGAACGTGCTCTCGCTTTTAGATGAAGCCATTCGCCTTGACCCGAACTATGGGAATGCCTATCTCGAACGCGGCAAAATCAAGATCAGAGATAACGACATCCCTGGCGCACTTAAGGATCTCGGTGAAGCGAACACCCGCCTGCCTGACAACCCCCTGGTATTTTACAATCTTGCCCAGGCACATTTCAAAGCGGGCGACTATGTACGTGCGCTTGCCTCGGCTGAACGCACCAATCAACTGGATGTGACCAATCTCGAAAATTATCTCTTGCTCGGTCAGATCTATGCAGCAACCGGCAAAACCGATGAAGCCATTACGGCTCTGCAGGTCTACATCAAATACAGACCCGAGGATGTTGGAGCCAGTGTGCAATTCGGCAAGTTGCTTTTCGACATTGGTGAATATGAACAGACCATCCAAATGATGGATCGCGTGACAACCCTCGAGCGTTCGCGCCGTGAACCGTATCTCTATCGCTTCCTTGCCAATGTGGAACTTGGCGACGGCAAAGCCGCCGATGCAGACCTGGATGAGGCGTTGAACTTCTACCCCGATCTCTTTGAAGCCAATCTGGCGTTGGTCCGCGCGCATATTTTGAATGAACGCTATGGCAGCGCCGAACAAGCCCTGGACAAGACCGAAACGATCGCCGAAACCGATGAACAAAAAGCCTTGATCTACTACTGGGCTGCGATCACATACGAAAAGCGCGAAAACCCCAAGAAAGCCACAGCGTATTGGCAACTGCTCTTAGATCTCCCCGAAGATGCCATGACCGCCGACATGCGCACAGAAGCGGAAGAAAAACTTTCTGCTCTCGCCACACCGACACCCAAAGTGTCACCAACGCCCACCAAACGCGTGACGCCTACGCCTACAAAGAACGTCACCCCCACGCGGACTCCGACCGCGACGCCCAAAACGCCCACACCGACCCCGACGAAATAAATCAAAAGGCGACTGATTTCTCAGTCGCCTTTTGATTTATTATTTCCCAAACTTCGCGCGATCTTCGGGACATGGACATAACGCGCGCAGATAATGCCAGTTGAAGATGCCGTAATCGTGACCGTCCTCCCAGACAATGGTCAACGCGTAGGAGCCGACTGCGACCACATTCGCAATGCGCGTGGATTGTGAGTCACCGAGCTGGGCGTTGAACACATCCGCATCGGGTTCGGACTTCATATTCTCATGTCCGCCACGACAGGAGGCACACGGGCAGGCTGCCCGCAACAACTCGAAGGGATAAACGCTGGTGTGGTTGTCACTCCAGGTGACGGTGAATTCTTTGGTCTTTTTGTTGGCGGTAATGCCGGTTGGTTTTTCGTTCATTATGATTCTCCATACTCCGTTGGTTGAGTAGGGCGATAGCCCGTACACTTGCACCAGCACGCAAGTGCAGGTGTCGAAACCAACAAGTAACAAAAGTATTTATGGTTAGTGGTGGTTTCGATACGCTCATCGCTAACGCTCTGAGCTACTCAACCACCGAACATTTTATGGCGCTGGGATATACGTCAGAAAATCAGAAGCCGCCCAGCCTGCGCGGGTTTCATCATACGGGGCGACGAGATACCACCACACATAACCATCCACCGTTTGCGGACCGTCCTTCACGAGAAAGGCTTCTGAGTCATAACCAAGGAAAACAAATTCGCCATCCAAACCAGGCTTGGCGCGGATGCGCAGTCCCTGCCCTTCGGTGCCGGTGATCTGGGCGTAATTGCCGAGGGCAAGTCCAGTTGGGGTGGGCGACGGCGCAAAGGGATCAATGGTCGGTGTGGCTGGCGCGCTGGAGGTGGCGGTTGGGGCGAAGATCATGGTCACATCGGCCGGAGCAAACCCAATGGTCGAAGTCTGAAGCGGAGTGGTTAATCCAATCGACATGGCGGTCAGCAGAGTCAAAAGTCCTGCAAAGAGAATCGCACCGAGAATGACCCAACGATTAAAAAGTTGACGAACGTTCATTATGCACCTTGTTGTAACGGAGCGACCCTAAAGGTCGCCCTTACTTATGTTTCAATAAATCGAGCGCGCCGGGCGGCGTGAGAAGTTTCAACACACGGGTATTCACTTTGATTTCAATGCTTTGCGTCGAACCGCGCGGCTCACCGTCGGTCTGGATCCAGAACGGCGCATCGCCTTCCACGCGCAACGTGTTGAACGTGATCTTACGCGCCGCATCAGAAGTTAGATGATTACCGCGCCACATATCATACGCGTGCCGCAGCGCATCGCCGAGATTGCTGCCGCTGAACAACCAGATATCGAGCAAGCCATCGTCAATAAAGGCATCCGGCGAAAGTTTGGAATGACCACCGAGATAATGACGAATGTTCGTGGTCACCGCTACAATGTAGCGTCCCTCCACTTCCACATCATCCACCCACAAACGCAATTGCACACCGCCCCACTGCGCCGCATTCCAAATGGTGCGCGCCGTATATTCAGGCATCGTAAAAAATTTTTCAAGCCGCACACGCGGTTCCATTGATTGGATGGTCAATGCATCGAGCCCAATGCCCGCCCACATCATAAATGAATATTGATTGCAGGTGCCCACATCCACCGCATGGACTGGCGCGTTCGCCAGCACCGCCGCATTCTTACGCAGCACCCACGGGCGCGTCCACGCAAATGCATTCAAGCCCAACTCATAACCCCACACATTCGCCGTCCCCGCTGGTAGGACACCCAACGCGGTATCCGAACCGATCAGCCCGTTGACGACATTCCCGATCGTGCCATCCCCACCGACGGCGAACACCGCGTCGCTTTTCTCAGCCGCAGCCTGCTTCGCCAACTCGATGGTGTGTGCGCCGCTCTGAGTCTCAGCCGCATCCACACGCCAGCCTGCCGACTCCAATTCCTTCACCGCTGATTTAATGAACGGCTTGACGGAATAACGTCCTGCCGCGGGGTTGTACACAATGATCGCACTTCGCATGGGGATGATTATACCCTTACGGGTTTTGCAACCCCAAAAAGTTTGATTATGGTGACTTGTAATGAGTTATGATTAAATACAACAGCTTGAACAAGTTCGTAAATCCACTTTTAGAGGTGTAGCATGGATACGTATGAAAAAGGCGTTGACAAAGCGGTCAATACAGTTGAAAAGGTAGCCGGAGCCGCCAACCGTTTGCAAATTGGCTGCTCGATCATTTTTGCCAACCTGTTCTTTGCCGGTTTCTGTTTATGGGGAGTCTATGCTGGTTATATCAGCTGGACATTGGAACAGAACGGCGAAACGACCGTGGGCAGGGTGACGCGGCTGGAGGAAAGCGACAGTTCCGAGGGCGGCTGTTGTGTATATTCGCCAGTCATCGAATTCGCTGCCAACGGTCAGACCTACTCCTTTGAAGGCGATAACGCCTCCTACCCGCCAGCGTATGAGGTGGGTGAAGATGTCAACATAATCTACGACCCCGCCAACCCGGATACCGCTCAGATCAACAAATGGACGGAACGCTGGTTGTTCCCGATCATCATCATCCCAGCCATGCTCATCACGGCGTTGGTATTGAACTTCTTCCTGATCCGTTCCTTTTGGCGTAACGACACAACCTTTACAACGTGACCACACTCAATCTTGCTGCCCGCAAACCCTTTAACTTCATGTCCGTCATCAACTCGCATGGCTGGCGTCAGCTTGCGCCGTTCACGTATGATGAAAGCACGCAGACGCTTGGCTACACTTTGCGTCTCTCCAATGCCCGCGTGCTCGAACTCAAATTGCGGGATGAGAAAGATGGCATCAACATTGAAACCGATAGGCTCAACAAAACCGAACAAAAGGAAGTAACGGACGCAGTCAATTGGATGTTCGGACTCGACATGGATTTTTCGGATTTCTACACCGCCTCGCGCCATGAGCCGAAACTGGTGCGTGCCAAAAAGCAGGCGCTTGGCCGCGTCCTGCGTTCACCTACTTTATTCGAAGATGTGGTCAAGACCATCTTTACGACGAACACATTATGGGCGGCAACCAGAAACATGACGCGCAAATTGGTTGATGAGTTTGGTTCATCATTATCATCTGCTGGTCGAGTAGCCCCGAACAAAAGTGAGGGGCGTACACTTGCACCTGGCGCAAGTGCAGGTATCGAGACCAGTAATACGCAAACCAAATCTTTCCCCACTCCCGAAGCCATCGCTGCTTCCAATCCTAGTTTTATCCAAGAGAAAATCCGCGTGGGGTATCGCGCACCTGCGATCCATGATCTTGCCGTCCGCGTGGCATCCGGAAAATATGATCTCGAGGCGCTGAAAGCATCTTCATTGCCGACTCTTGAACTGCGCAAGGAATTAATGAACATCAAAGGCGTTGGACCCTATGCCGCCGCGAACTTGTTGATCATCCTTGGACGTCATGATTTCATTCCCATTGATTCAATCGCACTGACCGTCGTCTCGCACGAATGGTATAAAGGCAAGCCCATCACCGCAAAAGAAGTGGAAAAACGTTTTGAAAAATGGGGCGAGTACAAAGGTCTCGCCTTCTGGTTTTGGGATTGGAAATATAATGGAGGCTGAATGTACGAGCATCATAAACAACCATTGGCAAGCAAAAAAGTCTTTGCCCAACGTCTCACACGCAATGGCTTGATGGGACTGACGTTGCTGGCTTTTTCGCTGGGGGTCGGCATGTTGGGTTATCATTTTCTCGAAAACCTCTCATGGATCGATGCTTTGTTGAACGCCTCCATGATCCTGGGTGGAATGGGACCAGTCACCCCACTACAGACCAATGCCGGGAAGCTCTTTGCCTCTTTCTATGCCATTTATTCGGGAGTCATACTTCTGGCATCTGTTAGTATTTTGATCGCGCCTATTTTTCATCGCTTCCTGCATCGTTTCCATCTGGCGGATGCGAAGTGATGACCGAGCTTCCTTGTGGATAACCATGTTAAATCCTGAACAGTTCAATCAAATTGTATTTGCCATGCCTTTTCTACAACGGGCGGATGAAGCGTTAAAACAGGAGCTCAAACAACACGCCCAGTTCGCAAAGATCCCTGCCGGGCATGATGTCTTTGTAGATGGCGACCGCGTGGAAGGGATCGCCTTGCTGCTTTCCGGCGTGGTGCGCGTGTATAAGATCGGCGAAACAGGCCGCGAGATCACCCTGTATCGTTTTGGTCTGGGGCAGAGTTGTATTCTCAGCGCCAATGCGATCATCAGCCAAAAATCCTTTCCTGCGATCGCTACGGTAGAAGAGGATGCCGAAGCGGTGATGATCCCTGCGGGTGTGTTCCGCGCATGGGTGAACAAGTATGAATTGTGGCGTGGATTTGTTTTTGATCTGTTATCCGAACGTCTCTCCACGGTCATGGCGGTGGTGGATGAAGTGGTTTTCAAACGCATGGATCGCCGCGTCGCTGCGTTGTTGTTGAATCAAGCCAAGGTCCAGAACCCGATGCGTATCACTCATCAGGAAATTGCCGCCGAGCTGGGAAGTTCCCGTGAGGTGATCAGTCGTATTCTAGAGGATTTTTCCAGGGAAGAGTTGATCGAAGCAGGCCGGGGGACGCTCGAAGTGTTGGATCTTGAAGAACTGGAAGCCCGTTCACTTGTGTGACTTTGTCACATACAGGCTCCCATGAATCTCCTACAATGTGGGCATCAAACTAATCCAAGGAGATTTTCAAATGAAACGCAATATGTCCAATGCTGATCGTATCGTCCGGGTCGTGGTCGCTGCTTTGTTCGCCTATTTGTATTTTGCTGGCATCGTGACCGGCGGGCTCGGGATCGTGCTCGTGGTGCTTGGCGGGGTGTTCCTGCTTACAGCCATCGTGGCGTTCTGCCCGTTGTATGCGCCTTTCAAGTTCAGCACCTATAAAGGCTAATTCATTGAACAACCACGGAGCGGATGAGAAGTCATCCGCTCCGCTTTTTGAATATGAACCTATCAGAATTTCAACAGAAAGTTTCGACAGCCGATAAACCCATTGTGATCGATTTCTGGGCAAGCTGGTGCGTGCCGTGCAAAATGACAAAGCCCGTCCTTGAAAAGCTTGCCAGAGAATACAATGACAGGGTCGAATTCCTGCCCATTGACGCAGATACATCGCGCGAGGTACTTGAGCACTTCCAGGTCATCGGTATTCCTACCGTGCTGACACTCCGCAACGGAAAAGTAACTGGTCGTGTGACCGGCGCACAGAACGAAGCCAGTTATCGCGCCATGTTCGAAGGGCTGGCTGAAGGCAAGGAAGTAAAAATTCCCATTGCGCCATTTGACCGCATGCTCAGGTTGGGCGCAGGCGCTTTGCTTGCGACAGTTGGTATGTCCACCGGCAACTGGCTCGTGCTGAGCATCGGCGGCATCATCGCTTTTTTAGGGATTTATGATCGTTGTCCGATCTGGAGAGCACTGACGGGGATGCTACGCCGCACATAAAATCGGCAAGTCAGAATTTATGTGATTTTCAATCTATAAAGAATCAAAAAGAACCGGGAGACATATTGGTTCTTTTTGATTCTTTAGCCGTTGATAAAATAAGGCATTGATATACTTGGAATGCATGGAAAGAAACGCACTTCTGATTTTGGAATTAGAAATATAATGGGTGAAATGATGTGCTCACTGGAGGCTATATGAAATGTCCTGTCTGTAAACTTGATACGCTCGATTCCAACACGCTTGTGGAAGGCTTGCCTGCCAAACGATGCTCAAATTGCGAAGGTGTCTGGATCGACTCGAACGCCTACATGGCCTGGTGGAAGTCAAAAGGCGAAGATGCACCCGCACAACAGGTGAAATCCAGCATGGACCCCTCCT
>CAZMQE010000038.1:5992-18251 GCA_964568115.1 uncultured Anaerolinea sp. | reverse complement strand
GTTTTTTGTCTTTTGAAATCCACAAACCGATAACCCACGCCACGTTCCGTGAGAATATATTTCGGGTTAGCGGGATCCTTCTCAAGCTTTTGACGGAGGTAGTTGATATAAAGGCGTACATAATGCGGCTCGTCACGATATTCGTAGCCCCAAACTTTTACAAGGATCTGGTCATGCGTGACAACCCAGCCAGCATTTTGAACAAGGTGATATAGCAAACGATATTCGGTGGGGCGTAGTTTGACCAGCTTGCCTTCGAGCCACACTTCGCGGCGATCAAAGTCAACTTTAAGACGATCATCCACTTCAATGATATCGTGCATCGAACCGCCGGCAGTCTCGGTTCGGCGAATAACGGCTTTTACACGGCTGACCATTTCACGCGGGCTGAACGGTTTGGTGATGTAATCATCTGCACCAAGTTCAAGTCCCCGCACACGGTCATCCTCCTCGCCTTTGGCAGTAAGCATAATAACGGGTACATTACTGCCTTCACGGATGGTTTCAAGCACTTCAAAACCATCAATATCGGGCATCATCACATCCAACAAGATCAAATCGGGGGTCACATCGCGCAATCTCTGGATCGCCTGCTTGCCATTAAAAGCCTCGGCAACCTGGAAACCATCGTGCTCTAAATTCATGCGGATAAAACGCACCATGCGCTCTTCGTCATCCACCACGAGAATACGCCGGCGGTCAAAGTCTTCAGACATCTTACTCCCTCACAAAGCCGATCAGGTTTTCTTCCTCAGTACTTTCGAGAATTTCTATCAAGGAGATTTGATTCATGGGCCAGATCACCTTCACGACATTCTGTTCAAGGTAATGAATATCCTTACCATCCCGCAAACGAGGGTTGCTAACCATAACAATGGTATCTGTAAGTTTGGGAAGTTCTTCGATCTCGCCCATAATGGACGGTTCACCGGAGATATGCAGAATAACCGAGTATGCCATGACTTGCCTTTCGATTAGATGTTACGCAGCAAAACCTGGATCTTTAATTTACCCAAGGCAATGACATCTCCATGATTCAACGTCTCTTCCGCGTGCGGGTTAAGGCGGCGCCCATTAAGATAAGTACCATTTGATGACCCCAGGTCCATAATGATAATGCGATTGGCTTCCCGTTTGACAACAACATGCAAACGCGAAACACCCGAGGCATATGCCTGGTAGGGTGTCAGGTCAATATCAGGCATGATGGGTTGACCTTCGCTCAAGCGCCCCAGCGTAAACTCGTTGCGGGAAGCGAGCGGCAGGATCTTGCCGCTATCCATCAAATGCAGGGAGATCCAGCTATTAATGGGTGATGACGGAGGCTCGGGACGTGCACCCTTCTTTTTTAGTTCATCTGAGATCTGTTCCTGAGTGATGGCCTGTGTGGTCAGGGTCTCAACGCCATCCAATTGCGCGCCGCATTCCACACAAAAAAAAGTACCAGAAACATTCGAATGTTGACAGTTTGAGCAAATAATCATGAAACAAACTCCTTCTTTGACGGCGCAAGAAATAAAGCGCGCGTGCCATAAGTGATTTTTTTACTTCCCTCATCGGAGAGGGAATTCTTTTGTTGCAAATGTTCCACTTCAAATGCAATCGTTTGCGCCAGACTGCGCTCGCCTTGAGATAACAGACTTGCGGCAAGGGTTTGAAGTTGACGAGTGGCAGTATCGATATTCCCTTTCGCGATCTCTTTTCGCGCACGTTCCTGCATACGGTACAGCATTAAGCGCGATAAGGATTTTACGATCTCGGGAGGCGGAGCAACTGTATCAGTCTCCTCCATTACGGGTCGCTGAAGACGCATCTGAAAAGCGGGCACAGGGGTGGGCAGCGAAGCGATGAGAACTTTGAGGGTGCCATTCAAAAATGTAAGTATGTCTGATTTTACCGCTTTTGGCTCAATTATGTATTCAAAAATGACCCGAGTGGAAGTATCTTGTAATATTGGTCCCAAACGTAAAGGTGACTCATTAACTAAAACCGGTCCGGGATCAGGTTGCAGGCGAAAGGCGTAGGAAAGCTCAACGCCATCCTGGGGCGTGAACTCTAATGTAACATCATCTGCATATGTTTGCGCCAGGGCATTGAACTTCTCAAGCAGCAGACGTTTAATATCTTTCGGTTCGGAGATGAAGGCGCTGCTGCCTCCAGTGCGAGTGGCAAGAATATCCAGAAAAACATCATTCCATTCCTGCCCGATACCCATGGCACTAATCCCGATGCCGCGTTCCGCAATCGTGGAGGCAAGCGCAAGACATTGCTGCTCATCACCATAGGTATGTCCATCGGTTAACAGAATAATATGGCTAACCCGCTTTGAATCGAGACTTCGCATGACTTCCTTGACACCGGCTTCAAGACCCTGATAGATCTCGGTTGCCCCGGAAGGCTGGATCATTTGAATGCGCGCCTCAAGCCGCGTACGGTCCTGATGGTAAGCCGCAGGAATGACCACCTCAGCCCGGTCACTAAAGGTAACTACACTGAGGATGTCTTGCGGCCTTAGGTTGCGCAAAACTTGAATGGCAGTGGATTTCACCACGTCCATTTTTTCGCCCTTCATGGAGGTCGAGCGGTCCAAAACAAGGCAGACATTCAGCGGTGGCGCCGGAGACTGCCGCGCCGTGGCTGGCGACTCCAACTCCATGATCAGATATAACATCTGCGGCTCATCCAAATGAATCAGATTTGGACGGCTGTAGATGAATTTATGGTCATAGGGCAGGAATACTGTTTTTTGAGGCGCCAGGGTTGCATCATACAATGCACGGCGCTTTGGGTTGGAAAGTATTTCGTATGCTTGTTGAGCACCCAGGAATAATTCAGTTTCCCCAGCGGCTGTATTCTTATCGGGGTGCAATTTCTGCGCGGCTTCAAAATAAGCGCGCTTGATCTCTTCCTGTGACGCATCCCGCGCAACGCCCAAAACAGTGTAATGATCCTGTTGCTCAGGCGTCATATTTATCCGATCAATTGGACGAGAACCACGCTGATATTATCGGGACCCCCGGCGGTGTTGGCAGCGGTCACAAGGTTTTGACAGGCGCGCTGAAGGTTCGGGGCTTCATTGATTGAACGCACAAGGTCTTGCTCAGATACCACACCCCATAACCCATCACTACAGATCATTAGAGAGGCAGGTTGTGGAAATGCAACTGTAAATATATCAGGCTCCAAAATTTCACCCTGACCCAAGGCGCGATATAACACATTGCGATGCGGATAATTTTCTGCCTCCTCAGGCGAAATATGTCCCAATTCTTCCAGCCGTTTTACCAATGAGTGATCGCGTGTGATGGCTTCAATACGGCCATCAGGATAGACAAAGTATGCGCGGCTATCACCTACATGTGCAACGGTGATCTGCTGCCCCAAGACCAGCGCAGCTGTCAGGGTCGTGCCACTGCCGGGTGCCTCGCGTTGAATGGCGCGTTGCGCTTCACTAACAGCCGCCAGCATGATCTCCTGAAAAGATTCATCCATGGTGTCGGTCTTGATCTGAAAAAGATATGAGTGGAATTTCCTGAGCACGTATCCAGCAACCGTGCGGATGGCGGCATTGCTGGCAACTTCACCAAATTGGTGACCGCCCATACCATCTGCAATAATATAAAGCCCAAAAGGCAAATTCCCGGAATTACCTGCCATTGTTGATGTAATAGCTAAAAGACTATCTTCATTTAGTTCGCGTTGCTTCCCAACCGATTGTCCGCCAGCGGCAATGAGTTGTTGCATATCAAAACGCGGATTCTGATTACCGACAATGGCTTGCAACTGCTGGTCTGTCAGCGGGGCGGTGTTGGCTGTATCGAGGGTTTTGGTAGGAGTTGGTTTTGGACCAAACAACCAGTTAAAAATTTTATTCACAAGAACTCCTTATGCAAGCAATGCGTAAACTTGATGATCCGTGGAACCGACATACACCACATCATCGTACACTAACGGCGTACCAGTGATCGCACCTTCTGTGCCGAACTTCCAACGCAGACGCCCCGTGCGGTACTCAAGGCAATACAAATTGCCATCCACTGAGCCGAAATAGATCGAATCTTTATAAATAACCGGCGAACCATTCACCTGATGCTCGGTTCTAAAACGCCAAACCTCTTTTGAATTTTTAGCTTCCACTGCATACATAAATCCATCGGAGGCGCCCACAAAAACGAATTCATCAACAAAACAAGGCGAACTAATAGATGCCTTCCCCAAACGGAATCGCCAGATCGCCCACCCATTACGCGGATCAAGCGCATATAAAGTACTATCGACTGATGAGAAATATATGGCTTGCTGCGTACCGACAGTAGAGGATGTGATCGCACGTTTGGCATGGAAACGCCACTTTAGCGCGCCGCGAAAATCGACCGCATAATAATCGCCTGATTCGCACCCCGTATACACAAGCTCATTCATTACAAAAGGCGTTGAACGAACAGGGTCAGCTGTCTCGAAACGCCAAGCCATCCGGCCTGTTGTAATGTTAACAGCGTGCAAGTGATTATCATCTGAACCGATAAAAACATGACCTTCAGCAATGCGCGGCGAAGAGCGGATGGGGCCTTCCGTATAATACGTCCACACGACCTTGCCTGAACGGGCAGAAACAACGTGTAAACGTTTATCTTCCGACCCAACATAAATATTTCCATCCACCACAGCCGGGCGGGAAACAATCCCACCATCTGTGGGATATTTCCACTGGAATTTGCCCTCAGCCGCATCCACAGCATATAGGTTGTTATCGTACGAACCGATATATAGCGAACCTTGAGAAATTGTTGGCGTACCGCGGATCTCATCCTCGGTCTTAAATGTCCAAAGCGGTTTTATACCGCTGGCTTTTACCACCGGGCCGGTTTGTTGCGTACTCATCCGCACCAACACACCGGTTTTGCGCGCAACCGACATGAGCGCTTCTTTCATTTCCACTGCGCTTTTATAACGACTCGCCGGGTCGTATTCCAAAGCCCGGTTCACGATCACTTCCAATTCAGGCGAAACTGACGGGTTGATGCGGCGAATAGGTCGTTCGGCAAACGAGAACGGCGGTTCCAGGCGCGGATCACGACGCGTCAAAGCATGATGGATGGTTGCACCCATGGCGTAAATATCCGCCGCAGGTGTAGCTTCACCACGATATTGTTCAGGAGGCGAATATCCCTCGGTGCCGATCATCGTCCCCTTGATGCCTGACTGGAAAGACTTGGCAATTCCAAAATCCACCAACAGCACATCACCACTCGAATTGATCATTACATTGGAAGGTTTCATATCGCGGAAGATAATGGCATCTGGTTTATGCTTGTGCAAATAATCCAACACATCACATAATTCGATAGCCCAGGTCAACACCTGCTCTTCTGATAAAAAACCGTTCGTTTCATTAATGATCGCCTCCATATCCTTGCCGTGGATGAACTCCAACACAAGGTATGAACGGCTATCCAACGAAAAATAATCGTATATGCGGGGAATGGACAAATGATGCAGCGTTGCCAGCAGATTGGCTTCACGCTCAAAATTCTGGACGATCGTTTCGCGCACGAGCGGGTCGGGGGCGCTATTGATCATTTCCTTCACTGCCACCAGCTTGGTCACATTTGGAAAGTGCATGTCACGCGCGCGATATACAGACCCCATACCGCCAAGCCCTACAACTTCTTGAATCGCATACCGATTGGCGAGGGTTACCCCAGCCTGAAGTTGACGGGGAGCAGAATTGCGCTCGCCGCCCTGATTATCCGATAAATCAGGAAAAAGTCTTGTTTCCAGAATGTCCTCTAGCTTCGATTATAGTTTGCACTCCCTTGTTTGACAACCACCCACAAGCAGGGAACATTTCAGTTTCGTGTATTTATCTCTTCCCCTTAAACACCTTGTCGGGAACCTTGTTATAAGGCACAATACGCCATTGTGAAAATTCTAGCGGTCAGTGATGAAGTGGTTGAACGCCTATACAGCCTATGCACAGGCGGACATTTCAACGATATTGAATTAATTCTGGGATGCGGCGACCTGCCCTACCCTTATCTCGAAAACCTCGTTTCCTTCTTGAACGTTCCACTCTTTTACGTCCCTGGAAATCACGACGCCAACTACTCCCCACACGACTCACAGACTCAAGTACAAGGCGGCTCAAACCTGGATTTGAAACTGATTCGCCACAAAACATTTTTGATCGGCGGCTTGGGCGGTTCCATCCTCTACCGACCCGATGGAACGAATCAATACACCCAAACCGAATCCTACTTTAGAGCTTTTCAACTACTACCCCGCCTGCTCTTGAACAAAATGAACTATGGTCGTGCGCTCGACATACTCATCACGCACTCTCCGCCTTTTGGAATTCATGATGAAGACTCGCAGGCGCATCAGGGGCTCAAAGCCATCAACTGGCTCATCCGGATTGCCCAGCCACGTTATCATTTTCACGGGCATACCCACTTTCAACGCCGCAACCTTTCGCCCTCTGAAACCGCCAGTGGTCAGACAAAGATCATGAACATCTTTCCCTACAAAGTGATCGAGGTCACACATTAGAGCTATCTACAGTGTAAGTCATGGTTCTCATAAAATTACCCGTATGGGTGATGACAATGACTTGAAGCAAATGAAAATATAAAACATTATGTCAGATCAATATTCAGAACAAGCCAAAGCAGATTTCCAAAAGGCACGTTTCAAAGCTTTTATGAATCGTGCCTGGGGCACACTCTCCGGTCAACGCACCACTTTATTGTCGTACGATGAGATCAAGGAAAAGCTGCACATCGGCGGACCCATATATCGTGGGATAAAGACCGTGCGCGTGGATCAGATCGCGGGTAGTTTGAATCGTTATCACGAATTTGATCGTGTCTTCCTCCCCGCCAGTGACACACTTGCCGAGCGCTGGCAACGCGTCAACCGCGCCTTCTATCAAGAGATCAGTCTACCGCCCGTCGTCTTATATAAAGTGGGGCAGGTCTACTTCGTCGTGGATGGACATCACCGCGTTTCGGTTGCGCGCGAACAGGGACAGATCGAGATCGAAGCCGAAGTACGCGAATGCGCCACCCGTGTGAACATCACCGCCAATATCAAGCCTGAAGATCTTGAGATCCTTGAGGATAAGGTTCATTTCCTTGAACGCACCTCGCTTGACTCTATAAAGCCAGATGCCAACATCAAACTTACCATCCCGGATGGGTTTGAGCGCATGCTTGAGCACATTGCCGTGCATCATTATTTTATGGGGCTCGATCTGCAACGCGATATTTCGGAAGAGGAAGCCATTGCAGATTGGTATGACCATGTCTACATGCCGATCATCAATGTGATCCGCGATACGAACATCTTGAAGGAATTCCCTGAAAAGACCGAAGGTGACTTATACCTATGGGTATTGGATCATCAACACTATCTGGCTATAGAAGAGGGCATACCCCTTCAATCCCCTGAAACTGCTGCGCGCACATTTCTTGAGAACAAAGATAAAAAAATCAAGAGCGCCAAAAAGAAAACCATCTCAAAAAAACAGGAGAAAAAATGACATCAGGACATCCGCTCGCCGGAGTCTATGCTGCGGCAGTGACGCCCATCCGCGCATCCGATTCAACATTGGACCATGAGTCTGTTCCTGTACTATTGAGATTTCTCGCCTCGCGAGGCTGTCATGGCGCGGTGCTCTTCGGCACTACCGGCGAGGGACCTTCCTTCTCTCCATCCGAACGCGAATCGATTCTGCGTTCCGCACGCGCGTATCGAAATCAACTCCGCGGCTTTAAACTCATTGCGGGTACTGGCACACCGAGTCTTTCCGAATCCATTGACCTGACCAAACTCGCCTTTGACCTCGGCTATGATGCGGCTTTGGTCGTGCCGCCGTATTACTTCCGCAAAGCCACAGATGATGGCTTGTTTGCATGGTTCAGTGAGCTGATCAACAAAGCCGTACCTAAAGATAGATACATTCTTGGCTATCACTTCCCCAATGTCGCCGGGATCGGATTCTCGCTCGAATTACTCACGCGTTTGAAAGACGCCTTCCCTACCCAATTCGCGGGCATCAAAGACTCATCCCACGATGCTGACCTTGCCCGCAACCTCGGCGCAAGATTTGGCGATGACTTGGTCGTACTCACTGGCACAGATACCTATCTGCAAATGGCAATGGAAAATAAAGCCGCAGGTTGTATCACCGCCGCCGCTAATCTGATCTCCCCCGATTTGCGCAAAGCCTGGGATTTAATTCGAGCAGGGCAAGACCCATCTGAAGTTCAAGAAAGAATTAACCAGCAAAGACATATCCTCGAAAAATATCCGCCCTTCCCGCCAACGATCAAAGCATTGCTTCATAGAGTGCACGATCTGCCGCGTTGGGGAGTCAAGCCTCCACTCGAATCCCTTTCAGCAGAACTGGAAGAAAAAGTATTTGAAGAGTTTAGAAGTTTACAAGCTTAAACGTTCAAACTTTCAAACCATCCAACCTTGAAACAAAAATGAACTGGCGACTTCTCATCACCCCTCCGGCTCACGGTGCCTGGAACATGGCTGTGGACGAATCCATTCTTGAACACATTTATCGCGGCGAATCAGTTCCAACCCTGCGCCTCTATGCATGGGACCCACCCTGTCTCTCGCTCGGACACGCTCAACCATTTTCAGATGTCGATGTGAATCGACTGACTCAACACGGCTGGGAAGTTGTCCGCCGCGCGACAGGTGGACGGGCGATTCTGCACACGGACGAGTTAACCTATTCCGTCATCGCGCCAGCAAATGAACCGCGCGTCGAAGGCAGCGTTCTCGAAAGTTATAACCGCCTCGCCCAAGCTTTATTGCTGGCAGTCCAAAGTTTGGAAATCCCAGTTGAAATGAAAGAACATGTAGGTCACGCTTCCAGCATGACACAATCCAACCCGGTGTGCTTTGAAGTGCCATCTACCTATGAAATTACCGTCAACGGAAAAAAGTTGATCGGCTCCGCACAGGCGCGCAAAAAAGAAGGTGTGCTGCAACACGGCTCCCTGCCGCTGACCGGTGACCTCACGCGCATTTGTCAGGCGTTGGTATTTGAAAGTGAAGCCAAACGAGAAGAGGCTGCACAGCGTTTATTGGAACGAGCAACGACCGTCGAATCCGCTTTGGGGGTGGAGATAAGCTGGGAGAAGGCGCAGCAGGCTTTCATCCACGCGTTTGAAGCGCAATTGGGATTAAGCTTCGAGCGGGGTGCCTTGTCTGAATCCGAATCCCAAAGAGCTGAAGAATTGATCAAAGAAAAATACGCGCATCCCGCCTGGACCGAACGAACATAAAATAAATGGTACGATAGCAGGCGGGAGGCACCATGAATATTTTTTTGATCGCCGCGTTCGTTTTTGCCGCGCTTGAAGCGCTGGCGTTGTGGAAAAACAGTCCGCGTTTGGAATATATTGCCAAACCTACTGTCATGATCGCCCTGTTCCTCTGGTTGTGGACCTCTGCCGGATTGAACGGGGCTTTACTGTGGTTCGGGTTGGGAATTCTCTTATCACTGGCAGGGGATGTGTTGTTGATGATCTCGCTTGACCGTTTGTTTCTCGCCGGGCTGATCGCGTTTCTGCTCGCGCATGTTGCATACATCATCGGATTTAATACGCCGTTCCCGGCTCTCTCCGCCTGGGGATTTATTCTGGCTTTCATAATCGGGATCAGTGGCGTGCGCGTCATCCGTCGGATCATCGCTCCGCTGCACTCCAAGGGGCAGGCTGGTTTGCGGATCCCGATCCTGCTCTACGCGTTGGTCATTTCGCTGATGCTGCTTTCCGCCATGTTGAAACTGACCGACACTTCATGGCAGGCGGGCGCAGCGTTATTGGTGGCGCTCGGCGCGTTCCTGTTCTATCTTTCCGATATCATCCTCGCGTGGATAAAATTCGTCGCCCCGATCCAGAACGGACGCATCTATAACATCCTTGCCTATCATCTCGGGCAGATCGCCTTGATCGCCGGTGTAGTGATACAGTTTAGACAGTAAGTTGTTTTATAAAATCACTTCAACATTCACGCGCTGCCAGGCATTGTTCATATAGCCTTTGAAATTCCAAACCTGCCTAAGATCTCGTGGTTGTGTATTTGCGGAGCTATCCATTGCGCGCACTACGATCTGATGTTTCCCCGGCTTGAGGTTTAGATCCGCCTGCCATAAGCGCCACGCAAAACTTTGGGATTCATTTGTTAGTCCGGCTTGTATCCAGGTCTCGCCGCCATCACACGAAACATCCACGCGCGCAATTTGACGGTCGCCACCGGTCATGGCATAGCCTTGTAACGTCACAGCGCCAGCCTTGATCTGCGCACCATCAGCATGCGAACAGATCACTGAAGTGATATTCATTTCGCCGAGCATCAAGCCTTCATCCCACTTAACATTATCGGCACGCACTTGCGGCGCAAACAAACGATAGGCTTTGCGTTGAAAATAATTTTGCGAGGGCTCAGCCTGCACAACAATTCGCTCGAGCCATTTCACACTGCGCGCACCGATATACCCCGGCACCACCACGCGCAACGGCGCGCCATGTTCGCACGGTAACGGCGCACCATTCATCTCGTACGCGAGAATGACTTCCTTTGCCAAAGCTTTTGTCAACGGGATCGACCCGCCAAAGTTAAAGCGCTTCCCCAGGCGCTCCGTTTCATCGAGTCCGCAAAACTCCACATGCAGATGTGAACCCGCCTCGTTTTTCAAGCCGGAGGCTGCTAACACGTCCCCGAGCCTTGCCCCCGCCCACACCGCGTGACTGATCGCATCCACGCCCCATTCCAATTCGTGGGGGATCGGTTCCAGTGTGGTCAACTCGGCGCGGCGGTTGCCCGCGCATTGTAGAGTAGCAGGCACCGATACGCGCGCGAAGCGGTTTTTGATTTCATCCAAAGATAATGTCAGCGGCTGGGAAACTTCCCCAGTGATCGTCAAGCGATATGAGTCCATATCCACATCCGGGACATCGCCATGATTGCGCACGAAGAACAGGTCAGTTGGTGTGGTAGATGTCTGAGAGATGCGCTGGAGGGGAGGTCCGCCATTGAATGGACTCGAACAGCGCACCACGAATTCAGGATGTTTACCGAATAAAGTTTTGCTCACAAAGACCGCCTTATCATTTTATTTTTACTTGAGCATGGACGAACGTCAATATGATACACGATTTCATCGGATACGAGAAATAAAGTATCATATTGAAAACAATCACCAAAGGAAAATGGATATGGATACAGTCATTCTTATTATTCTCATCGGCTTGGCGGGTGGTATCGCGGTGGGACTCCAAAGCCCGATGGCGAGCATACTCACGCAACGATTGGGTGTTTTCGAAAGTGTGTTCATCGTGCACATCGGCGGTGCGCTGATCGCTTTGATCCCGATGTTGATCTATGGCAGCAAACTCGCACAATGGCGCAGTGTGCCGTGGTATACGCTTGGCGCGGGCATTTTTGGATTGGTCGTGATCGCGGCAATCAGCTATATGATTCCGCGTGTGGGCGTGGCGGCATCCATTACCACCGTGGTGGCGGGTCAGCTTTTGGTGGGGACGATCCTTGACCAATATGGCTGGCTGGGCGCGGCGGTCAAACCGCTGGATGGGACCCGTATTCTGGGGCTGGGCGTGGTGCTGGTGGGTGTCTGGCTGACGGTGAAGTAAAAGGGAACCCGGTTTGCATTTCCACCTTGCCCGTTGTACAATGACGGAAATTTGTCTGGTCACAAGGAGGCGTACGTGAAAGAGTTGGAAGATCGCATTTTGCGGGATGGGAAGATTCTAGGCGGGGGTATCTTGAAAGTGGATAGTTTCGTCAATCATCAAGTGGATCCGCTATTAATGGATACTTGCGGACGTGAATTCGCAAGGCTTTTCGCCGCGGTCGGTGCGACCAAGGTGCTGACCGCCGAGATCTCGGGCATTGCCCCGGCGCTCACCACTGCCATCCACCTCGGTTTGCCGGTGGTGTATGCCCGTAAACACAAACCGATTACCATGCCCGATCAGGTTTATTTGACGCTGGCGCCTTCCCATACGAAAGGACGCATGGTCGAGTTGATCGTTTCGCCGGAATATCTGGCGAACAACGAAAAGGTCTTGATCATTGACGACTTCCTCGCCAGCGGACAGACCATCCTCGGGTTGGCGCGTCTTGCAGAAGCCTCAGGGTCGAAGATCGTCGGCATCGGCGCGTTGATCGAAAAACTCTTCGAGGGCGGGCGCGAAGCCTTGAAACCGCTCGGTGT
>CAZMQE010000038.1:0-5892 GCA_964568115.1 uncultured Anaerolinea sp. | reverse complement strand
CATTCCCGTCAAACGCCTGCGTGAGACCGAGACCCTGCTGGCGTTTTATCATCCCAAGCCAGCGTACAAGTTTCATGTTCTGCTGATACCGAAGAAATCCGTGGCTTCCTTGAAAGAATTTGATTCAAAAGACTCCGCTTTTCTCATTGATCTATACTCAACCGTGCAAAGTCTTGTGGATGAATTTCAACTCAGCGCCTATCGTTTGATCGTCAACGGCGGCGAGTATCAGGATTTTCCGCAATTGCATTTTCATTTGATCTCCGATGTTATTGTAGGGGCGGGGTCTCCCCGCCCATGATGTCTTAATCGAACAAGGGCGAGATGACCTCGCCCCTACAGGAATGAAATAATTTATGGACTCTATTGCTATTCTCGATTTTGGTTCGCAGTACGCCCAGATCATTGCGCGGCGGGTACGTGAAGCGCAGGTCTATTGTGAGTTGTTCCCCTGGGACGCACCCATGGAAAAGATCCTTGCCATCCATCCCAAGGGCTTTATCCTGTCCGGCGGTCCGCGTTCGGCGTATGAGCCAGATGCGCCCTACGTGCAGGATTTTATTTTCAAGACCGGCTTACCCATTCTTGGAATTTGTTATGGCATGCAAGCCATGACGCATGCGCTCGGCGGGGAAGTGTATCCCTCCACCAGCCGCGAATATGGTCCGGCTGAAATTGAAAAGCTGATCCCTGGCACGATGCTGGATGCGATCTCCAAAGTGTGGATGTCGCATGGCGACAAGATCACGCGCATGCCGCAGGGTTTCATCGCACTGGCGCGCAGCGGCAACAGTCCCTTTGCGGCGATGGGCGATATGCAGCGTAAATATTTCGGCGTGCAGTTCCACCCCGAGGTCCATCACACCCCGAACGGACATAAACTACTCAAGCATTTCGCCGTGGATATTTGCGGCGTCAAACCCACGTGGACACCTGCCTCGATCATCGAAGATTCCGTCGCGCGGATCCAAAAACAAGTCGGTCGTCAGCGTGTGTTGGCGGCAGTCTCCGGCGGAGTCGATTCATCGGTGGCGGCGGCGTTGGTCCATAAGGCGATCGGCGATCAACTCGTCGCCGTGTTCGTGGACACGGGCCTCTTGCGCAAGAACGAAGGTGAACAGGTCGCTTCAGCCTTTCGGGATAATCTGCACGCTGAACTGATCACGGTTGAGGCGTCTGACGATTTTCTCTCCGCGCTCAAGGGCGTCACTGAACCGGAACAGAAAAGAAAGATCGTTGGCGAAAAATTCATTCGTATTTTTGAACAGCAGGCGAAGCAATTGGGGCAGCCGAAGTTTTTAGTGCAAGGGACGATCTATCCCGATGTCGTTGAGTCCTCCGCGGCGGACCGGAATAAAGCCGCAAAAATCAAAACACATCATAACGTCGGCGGCTTGCCGGAGGATATGGAGTTCGAGTTGGTCGAGCCGTTGCGGTATTTGTTCAAGGATGAGGTGCGGGCAGTGGGCGAAGCGCTCGGGTTGCCACAAGCGCTCGTTTGGCGGCAGCCGTTCCCGGGTCCGGGCTTGACCGTGCGTTGTCTCGGGGAGGTCACGCCTGAGCGTGTATCCCGTCTGCGGGCGGCGGATGCGATCTTCGTCGAGGAATTAACCAACGCAGGTTTCTTGAACCGCAGGTTTTCCGGCGGTTCGATGATCACTGGTCCGCTGGTGGTGCAACCGGCTTTGGTTTCACAGGCGTTCGTGGTGTTATTGCCCGTGCGCTCGGTGGGCGTGATGGGCGATCAGCGCACGTATCAGGAAGCCGCCGCGATCCGCGCTGTGACCACGGATGATTTCATGACCGCCGATTGGGCGCGCCTGCCGCATGACCTGCTGGCAAAGGTCGCCAACCGCATCGTCAACGAAGTGGACGGGATTAATCGCGTGGTGTATGATATTACGAGCAAGCCGCCTGCTACGATCGAATGGGAATAGTTATCAAACCAGACTTCGGAAGTCTTTGAAGGAGTCAACATGAATTTCAACTTTGGCGAAGTGCTGACGCGTGCCTGGCAAATTGTTTGGAAGCACAAGGTCTTGTGGATCTTCGGCATCCTTGCCAGTTGTGGTCGGGGCGGAGGCGGTGGAAATGGCGGGGGCAACAGCGGCGGAGGCGATAACGGTTTTAGCCCCAATCTGCCTCCTCAACTCACGCAATGGACTCAATGGATCGAAAATAACCTAATGCAGTTCATCGCGATCCTCGTCGCGATATTGTGCATCATCTGGATCGTGGTTGCCTTCCTCAGCACCATCGGCAAGATCGGTTTGATCCGCGGCACGGCGCAGGCAGAAGGCGGTGCGGAAAGCTTGGTCTTCGGTCAACTATTCAGCGAGAGCACGCCCTACTTCTGGCGGATGTTCGGTCTCTCGTTGATCCTGGCGCTTCCGATTCTAGTATTTGTTGTTGTGCTTGTAGTTGGAGCGTTCGCATTTATCATCCCTGTCAGCGTGTCATCAGGTGAAAGTGGTTCGGCACTGGGAGCGCTGGCAATCGTGCCACTTTTTCTTGGTTGTCTCTGTCTGTTCATTCCGGTCATGATCGTGATCAGCATGGTCTTCAGTCAGGCAGCCAGAGCCATCGTGTTGGAAGAGTTGGGCGTGCTGCCCGCCATTTCGCGCGGCTGGGAAATCTTTCGTGCCAACCTGGGTCCCATCATCCTGATGGCGATCATCCTGGGTGTGATCGGTTTTGTCGTCGGGCTTGTCGTTGCCCTTCCGGTCATTGTCATTGTATTCCCGGCCATGTTCGCGTTTTTCGCTGGTGGAGCGCAAAGCAACTTGCCGTTGATCTTCATGGGTGTGTGCTTCTGTTTATACCTGCCGGTCTTGTTGGTGTTCAATGGCATCCTGACCGCCTACACCGAATCCGCATGGACTTTGGTCTACATGCGATTAACTCACAAACCGGATGGCGGAAACTCACCTGCACCTACGGATGTAAATCCGGTGCAACCTGAGGATAATGACAAAACATTCATTGCCACCAGACCGCATGCGTAGACTCTTCGCGCTCTTCCTAAGCCTGGGCTTGCTCGTTGTTCCCGGAGCTTTTGCCTACGCCCAAACCGCGGCGTATGCGGAGGTCTCTGCGATCAATGCGCAGAACTTTCCGCAAGTCTCCGCGCTCGTGGACGTGTTCGACGCGAACGGCGCTTTCGTCTCCGGCTTGCAGCCCGCCGACCTGACGGTGTATGAAGATGCTCAGCCGCGCAAGGTGGCAACCATCACCGAGTCTGCGCCGCCGGTGCAAATTGTGGTTGCCATTAATCCCGGTCCGCCGTTGGCAGTGCGCGATGCGATCGGAAAACAGCGTTTTGATGGCGTGGTCGCCGCCCTCGATGCGTGGGGCAATTCATTACCGCCTGAAACCAGTGACGATTTCAGCCTGGTCTCTTTATCAGGGTCGCTGATCAATCACGCCACTGCCAAAGACTGGCTGGTCAGCCTCAACTCGTTCAAGCCTGATTTTCGCAACACAACTCCCAACTTACAATCCCTATCCATCGCATTGGATACCGTCAATACACAGACGGCACAACCCGGCATGAAACGCGCCGTGCTCTTCATCACGCCGCACATGGACGATCCCAACATTGATAACACCATCGCGCCGCTCATCAACAAGGCTGTGGAATCCAAGATCCGTGTCTTTGTCTGGTTCATCGATGCAGAAGATCTCGGCGTAAGCCCCAGTGCCAATGCGTTCAAATCGCTGGCGCAGCAGACCAACGGTTCCTACTTCTTGTTTTCCGGCAAGGAGACGTTCCCCGACCCCAATCTATACTTTGCGCCGTTGCGTCACATTTACTCGATCACCTATACCTCCGCGCTGACCACCGCAGGCAACCACACACTCGGACTCTATATTGAAACACCACTTGGCACGATCCCCGCGCTGGATAAAACCTTCAGTGTGGATGTTCAACCGCCCAATCCATTTTTTGTAGCGCCGCCGTTACAGATCACACGCCAGCCGCCCGCTGAAGACCCCTATAATCCAGATGTATTGAATCCAACCCAACAGGCACTCGAGATCATTGTCGAGTTCCCGGATGGGCATAAACGCGAATTGAAACGCGCTACTTTATACATCGATGGACAGGCAGCTCAGGAAAACACCTCCGCACCGTTCGAGAAATTCATATGGGACTTGAGCGCCTACGACCAAAGCAGTCAGCATGAGCTTAGCGTGGAAGTGGAGGATGCACTCGGCTTGAAGAAAGCCAGCCTCAGCACCACCGTCACGCTGACGGTGATCCAGGCGCCCACCGGCATTCAGGCATTCCTGGCGCGCTATCGTTCCTATGTGATCCTCGGCGCGATCGGTCTGGCGGGCATCGCTTTACTCGTGATCTTATTACGCAGCCGAGGTTCCAGAGGCTCATCCACCATCGAGCGCGTTGAGACCCGCAAACGTCTCACAGACCCACTCACCCAGCCCGTGGCGGCATTGACCGAAGTCCCCACTGCGGCAAAGAAAAAATCCAAGACCCAGCCGCGCAAACCCTTGGCGCCGAATTGGATGCAATCGAAACCAACCCGCGTGCAGGAAGCCGGGGCGTATCTCATCCGCCTGACGAATGGCGGTGAACCTGCCAGCGTGGCGCCCATTCCGCTGCTCGAAAAGGATATGACTTTTGGCACAGACCCGGTACAATCGGTACGCGTGCTTGATGATCCGTCCATTTCACCGCTGCATGCCCGCATCAAACAGACCGAGAATGGGTACATGCTGTTTGACCATGGTTCGGTGGCAGGCACCTGGGTGAATTTTGAACCAGTCACGCGCGAGGGTCATCGGCTGGCGCATGGGGACCGGATCCACTTTGGGCAATTGATCTACCGTTTTGAGTTGAACCAGCCTCCGGCTGAGTCTGAACCGCAAGTCATCAGGAAATAATGTTTGCTCCATGTGCTTGAGCAATTTGGGATAGAATCCGAAAACTATGATCCGCACACAACGCGCTCATCTGAACGTCGAAGCTCATACGCATGCCGGTATGACGGGCAAGAACAATGAAGACCGCTACGCGGTGGCTTCGTTTTTCAACAACGCCCAGGAGCGCGTCCCGGTGTTGTTTGCGGTGCTGGCAGATGGCATCGGTGGGCATCGCGGGGGCGAGGTGGCAGCCGAACTCGCGGTAAATAATATTATGCAAAGCATTGCCAAGGGGGATGGGAAATATTCACGGCATCTCATCGAGAACGCAGTCAGCGAAGCGAGTGAAGCGATCGCAGCGCACTCCTCCGCCAATGAAGAACTGAAGGGCATGGGCTCCACGTGTGTGATCGCGTGGATCATCGCCGATAAACTGTACACCGGGTATGTGGGCGATTCGCGCATCTATCTGATGCGCGGCGGGCGCATTCAACAATTAACGACCGATCATAGCTGGGTGCAGGAGGCGATCGAGAAGGGCATCATCACGCCTGAGATGGCGCGCGACCATCCGAATGTGCATGTGATTCGGCGTTATCTGGGTTCGCCCGTTCCGCCTGACCCCGATTTTCGTTTGACGCTGTTCGATGGCGAAGGCGCGCATCACCCTGAGAATAACCAGGGCGTTAAACTTTTGCCGAACGATGTGGTGTTGTTATGCAGTGACGGTCTGACCGACCTCGTCTGGAACGATGAGATCCTGGAGATCGTGCGTTCGAAGCCCAGCCTCAAAGAAGCCGCGCGCGCGTTGGTGGATCTGGCAAACGAACGCGGCGGACACGATAACATCACAGTTGTTTTGATCTCGGCACCGGCTGATTTTAAATTTGAGGCAAAGAAAAAGAAAGCGGACTGGCTCCCCTGGCTGTTGGGCGGACTCGCGGGCGTTATCGCCATAGCCGCGCTCGGTTCTGTCTTCGCCCTGCGCCTGCTGCGTCCCCAAGTGAC
>CAZMQE010000037.1:15128-18293 GCA_964568115.1 uncultured Anaerolinea sp. | reverse complement strand
CGTCCGCTGGTGGCTTTGGCGGTGGCGAGAATGGTCTTATCTAGAATCTGTTGATAGCCATTTTGATTCGGTTCAGGGATGTCGTTGGCGATATACAACAACGCTGCGCTTTCGTAATCATACGGCGAGCCAAGCTGCATCTCGTCCGCTTCGTCTGCGCCGAGCGTGTTGCGCAAATATTGGAACTCGCCGTGCGCGGTCAACGTGGCGGAGGTGAGAATCACCGAACGTTTTTCATGCCACAAATATTTTTCGACCAACGGTCCCACGCTCAAGGGTGCGGCGTTCAACGATAAACGGTTTTGATTCGGTTGCACTTCGATCCAATACACCATGCCCTGGATCGGTTTACTGATCATGCCGGAGATATTGGCTTCCGCTTCGGTTAGCCTGCGTACTACGTTGCTGATATCGCCCATGACATCTTCAAGATTGTCGTGCCCGTCTGCGTAGAGATCAGCGGTGGCTCTGTAAATTTCAGCCAGTGACGTGAGCAACAACTTCAAGGTCTCGTCAGTTGAGTCCCATGCCATTTCCACTTCGTCCCAGAAGGGCAGGGTCCGCGTGGCGGGTAACACGCGCGCCTGCCAGTTGTAATTCGATGGCGGCTGTCCCTCGCGTTGCAATCGCGCGAACTCGCCTAACACGTTGAAGAACTCGCGGTTCATCTGCTCGATGCGAAATGCCATATCGGTGGCACGCGCTACTTTTTGTTGAAGCAAGCCAAAGTCCGAGGGACGCAGCGCTTCGTTCGTCTCGCCGAGCAAACGCCCGAGCACGCCCGCGTTCGTCCCGCCGACTTCCTTCATCATGCGGTCCATGTCAAATTGATTCAGTTTGAACGATAGCGCGTTGGTCGTCGCCGCTTCCAAATGATGACCTTCGTCAATGATCAAGTGCGAATATTCAGGCAGCACTTTACTGCCCGTGGCGACATCCGATAAAAGCAACGCATGATTGACGACAAGCACGTTCGCATTTTGGGATGCGGACTTTGCGCGATGAAATGGACATGCACCGCCCGCGCGTTTGATGCACGTATCGGTCGTGCACGCATCATCCTCAGCCGACATTCGATTCCACACCTCACGCTCGGTCGGCCCCGTGAGATTTAATTCGCTTCGATCTCCGCTCGTGTTGTTGAGTTGCCACACCATGACCTTTGCCAGCACCCGCATCTCATCCGCCGTGCGTGGACCGAAGTGCCGCAAATTCTCCAACCTGCGCGGACAAAGATAATTCGAACGTCCCTTCAACAAGGCGAAACGAAAATCCAGGTTCAACGCCTGACTCAAATTCGGCAGATCGCGCTGCACGAGTTGATCCTGCAAATTGATCGTGTTCGTCGAAACGACCACGCGTGTATTATTTTGTTTAGCGAACAACGCGGCGGGCACAAGATATGCAAATGACTTGCCGACGCCTGTGCCTGCTTCGACCATCAAGTGACTGCCGTATGAAAGCGCATTCGTCACTGCGCGCAGCATATCCACTTGTTCGGGACGTTGCTCGAAGGTTTCGAAATATTGTGAGAATGGTCCGCCATACTCCAACACCGAAGCGACTTCATCCACGTTCAGCGGAATCGGTTTCTCCGGGTTATCCAACGGTGGATATTTGTCCTCATCGAACCATGCAGGTCCGCTTTGCTTTTTGGTTTTCTTGGCTTGAATCCCCTCTTTGGCTTTTGCCTTGAGCACTTCCTGGAATGCCCAAAATGCATCCCACTCGATCGGCTCACTCAAGCGGACAATTTCCGCAATGACATCAAGCGGCATCTCGCGCGCCATCTCGAATAATTTATTGAACGCCGCCATCGTCACCTTGGCATCGTCCATGGCGCGGTGGGTGGCAGGCAATAAGATACCAAGTTGCTTGCCAAGCGCGCCGAGATTGTAACGACTCGCGGTTGGCATCAACACGGCAGCGAGTTCATACGTATCAATGACTTCGTTATATTTCAGGATGCCGCCCTTTTGCAAAAATCCCAGATCAAAGCGGACGTTATGTCCGATCACAGGGGCGTTGCCGACAAAGGCTTCCAGATCCTGGGCAATGTCACGGAACTTCGGCGCATTGCGCACCTCTGCATCTGTGATACCGGTCAGCCCTGAAATGAATTCGGGAATATGTTTGCCAGGGTTGATGAGCGAAGTCCACTCTGCTTCGACACGATGACCCTTGAATTTCACCGCCCCGATTTCAATGATCGCGTCGCGTTCTTCGCTTAGCCCTGTTGTTTCAATGTCAATAGATACAATAGATTGCATAATACATATACTTCATTGAGCATTCAAGCAAATGCTTTATGCTTTAGAAGATTCTCTTTCCAAAGGGAGTAGATTGTTTTTGTGTCAGAATTAGAACAAGTGTATCATGAATTAAATACAACGTCATTGCGAGGGCGGTGCTCTTCCGCCCGAAGCAATCCCCGACATGATGTGGAGTTTGCTTCGCCCACTCGCCGTTTAAGGCTCGGGGCTCGCAATGACGATATTAATTTTATTCCGGCAACGCAGATTTGATCGCCGCGAGTTGGACTTGTCCCAGCGGTTTTTCCTTGCCCTTTTGGCGCATGAAGTCCTTGAGCTGCTTGATCTTCATTGCTGGTAAGGGTGCACCTTCCACCTGTAAATCGATTTCATCATGCATAAAGACCAAGGCTGCGCGCACTTCAGGGACCTCGCCCTCGTTGAGTTGTTTGGCTAATAATTTGTGGACCGCAGCGATCTCGCCCTCCGCTTCCAAGTCAGGGCGACCGATGCCTTCTTGCCCGAAGATACTCATGTATGCCTGTAAGAATCCGCCGTTGCCAATGCGCCAGCGATTCTTGGTGTACGTCACTACGCCGCGCTGACGATAGGGGAGCAGCGTCCATACGCCTGCGGGACCCACGAGCAAATGCGAGGCGGGTGTAACAAAATGATAGAGCGTGTAGTCGCCAGGGAGACCTTTGAGACCTGCATCTATTTTTTCATCGGGCCGTGGGCTGCGGCCCCAGCGATTGCCCATGTACATGCCAACTTGCGTGAGAATGAAGCCCACCACCAAAGCAATGATCGAATAGGTAACCAGTTGGGTGTTAGCCGGGTTGGCGAAGGACATATACATCCCCCCGCCGAGTACTGCCAATGCCAGGATACTTGTCCACTGACCGATGATGCT
>CAZMQE010000037.1:0-15028 GCA_964568115.1 uncultured Anaerolinea sp. | reverse complement strand
GTCAGCATTTCCGGTGCGTTGACAACGCGTATGGGTAGATTCGCTCCACCCGCCGAATCAAGTATCGGCTGAATCTTTGAGGCGTCGCCCGTCAAAATAATTTCCACTCCATATTCGCGAGCCGCCATGATGGCGCCCTCCACGTCCGGTGTTGGATAATTATCACTCCCCATTGCATCCACAACAATTCTCGTCATAAGTTCTCCTGTTGTTTTTTAGGTTCGAGCGTGAAAAAGAAAGTCGCGCCTTTTCCAGTCTCTGATTCTACCCATATTGTACCGCCATGCACTTCGATGATCCGTTTTACGAGTGCCAGCCCAATGCCGGTGCCTTCCGATTTTGCATCCAGCTTATCGAACAAGCCGAACACCTTTTGGTGGTATTCAGGCGCAATGCCAATGCCGTTATCTTTCACAAAGAAGGTCTGTTGTTCGTTGATGATCTGTGTTCCAATTTCGATAACAGGCTTTTCAGAGTGCCTTGTGAATTTGGTTGCATTGGCGATCAGATTTTGCAGGACCTCGACCATGCGGATGCGGTCCACGTTGACGCTGGGAAGCTCCGCCTCGACCTTCACTTCAACCTGCTTCTCCGTCAACTGACCGTGTACCAGCTCGAGCGCTTCATTCACCAACTCTCCAAACGGCACCTCCGCTGGTGGATTGATCAAACGACCAATGCGCGAAAGCTCCAGAATTTCATCCAACAAACGCTGCATTTTTTTTGCGGCTTCGCGGATGCGGTTGATGGTATTCTCAATTCTTTGTATCTCGCCTTTTTGTATATCTGCCTCAAGAAAACCAAGGAAGCCGCCAATCGTCACCAGCGGACTCTTCAGATCATGCGAGACCGAATACGTAAAGCGTTCCAACTCCGCATTCTTGGATTCGAGCTCGTGCACCAATACTTGCAAGCGCATCTGGGTCTGTTTGTGGTCGGTGAGTTCCTTTTGAAGCGCCACGAACAAACGCGCATTTTGGATCGAGATGGCAACTTCCTGCGCCAGCGCTTCGATCAACGAGACATCCCGTTGGGTAAATTTTTTCTCAGGATTTCGATTGTAAAGCGCCATTGCGCCCAGGCGTTTATCGCTGGTTATGATCGGC
This sequence comes from uncultured Anaerolinea sp., assembly GCA_964568115.1. Lineage (GTDB taxonomy): Bacteria > Chloroflexota > Anaerolineae > Anaerolineales > Villigracilaceae > Defluviilinea. The sequence goes on along the minus strand of CAZMQE010000037.1, from coordinate 13,922 downwards.
ACACCCATAAACGCATGCAGACCCGATGCTGACCATGCTGGTACTGCATTTGGGTGCATGGCATACTCATCTACGACGATAGGTCTACCTTTTTCATAGACCAGCCAGGTCAAGCCCTGTCCCTTGGGGAGTTTTGCATTTAAGTTTTGGTCTTCGTTAAAGTTGTAAATGTTGGTCATTTCAGCGCCGTCCTCAGACATGAGACTGACCGTCCCAGTATCGGCTCCGATCAATTCAACACTGAGGCGTGCCACAATCTCCAAAATGTTGGAGAGATCCAGCGTGCTGCTGATCGCATGCGCAAACTCATTGATATGCCTTTCGCGGCGCAGGCTTTCCGCCCGATCAGCGTATAAACGCGCCCGGCGAATGGCAATGTTGACTTGTTCGCTTAATGCCTGCATCAGACGCAAGTCATCTTCGGTGAGTTGATATTCCTGTGAACTTTCCACGTTCAAGGTGCCGAAGATTTCATCGCCATCGAAGAGCGGCACGCAAATTTCAGAATGGATGTGCGGCGATGCGCGCAGAAAATCAGGTGTCTGTGCCACATCTTTTATGAGTATGGGGTGTCCTGTGTTTACTACTTTTCCCGAAATGCCTTCTTTGGGCGAGATCTTTTCGATCACGTTTTGGCTTTGATATCCAACCTGATGTTGAAGTTGAAGATAGCCATTCTCTAATTTATACAGGCTCACGAAGATATACCCGAAAGTTTTTGCAATCGCTTCTACCACGGTATGGATAAGATCAGAGAGATCAAGCTCCTGGGCGAGCGCGCTTTGTACTTCACTGAGCAGGGTCAGCTCACGCGCCTGTCGCTCTGTGGTGATGAAAAGCGAATGGTATTTCTCTTCATTCTCCTTGAGCGTCAGCTCGGCTTGCTTGCGTATCGTAACATCAGTGAGGATGCCTTGTACCACATATAGCTGATTATCTGATATGGAAACATTCATGCTTTCATCATGGATCCACAAGAGCCTGCCGTTTTTTGTGTACATCCGATATTCTGTTTCCAGACTTGAGTTTTCGGCGAGTAATTTTGCTTCCGTTGTGACTGCGTACTCACGGTCATCGGGGTGGATCTGGTGATACCACAGGTGTGGATCGGCGAGCCATTCTTCGGATGTAAAGCCCAGCAAAGCTTCGATCTGTGGGCTGACGTAAAACCAGCGCCCAGCTGCTCCCGTTTCTGAGCTGTAGATCACCGCTGGAACGCGCTCCACCAATTCGCGATATTTTGATTCAGCATCCCGAAGCTGCTCCTCGATTTTTTGCCGTTCTGAAATTTCCTGCTGGGCAGAAGTGTAGAGCCGTGAATTTTCAATGGCAATGGAAACCTGGCTGGCGATGCCCTCCAGCAATCTCAGATCAGATTCGTTGTAGGCATTCGATGTATAGCTTTGGGCAGAGATCAGCCCGATTACCTGATCGCGCGAGATTAACGGCGCTGCCATGAGAGATGCTGACATTTTGCTTTCCTTGCCAAGCGTTTTCTGGTTCGTAAGACCCTCTTTTAGTTCATCTTCAGTACGAAGCATAAGAATCGATTTTTCGCCATTCAGAAAACGGCGCAGGAAACTGTTTTTGCTGACAAAACCTCTGGTTTGTTCAAAGCGTACACCGCTGTCGTACATAATAGGGAAAGAGACTTCATCAACATCCGGGTGGTACAAGCCGACAAAGAAGGCATCGAGCGAAATGCTCTTTCTGCCTTGTTCATAGACAACCTCCAACAGGTCGGGCAGGTCCATGATCTTTGATACTGCGTATCCAACCTCGTTCAAGATGGCAAGTTGCTCTGCGTTTTGTTTAAGTTCTTCGACCAGGCGGGCGTTTTGGACTGCAACGCCAACTTGATTGCCGATACCCACCAATAGATTCAGGTCTTCTTCAGTATAGGCGTTCAGGGTGTAACTTTGGGAAGAGATCACGCCGATCACTTGTTCTCCGACCTTCAATGGCGCAATGAGCAGGGAGGCTGATTTTTTTGATTCATTTCCAAGCATCCCTACTTCGCTGGATATGGACTTTAATTCCGCCTCGGTTCGAAGAAGCATGGTCGCTGGTTCGCCATTTAATAAGCTGCTGAGGAAGCTGTAGGGCGTGAGCGTATCTGGTTTTTGTTGGTAATGTATACCTTCGTCAATCATGAAAGGATAGGAAACTTTGTTGTTTTCGGGGTGATACAGCCCAACGTAAAACGAATCCACGTTAAGATGTTTCTTTACTTCCTGGTAGATCACTTCAAGCAGTTCGGGTAGATTCCGTAGTTCTGAGACGACTCGCCCCAATTCATTCAGCGTTGCTAAATAACCGGCATTTTGCCTGGTTTCTTCGAGCAGGCGCGTATTTTGGATCGCAACAGCGACCTGATTGGCGATACCGGTGAGCAGATTTAGGTCGTTTTCGCTATAAGCGTTTAAAGTATAGCTTTGCGAAGAGATCACACCGATCACCTGATTGCCGACTGTCAGCGGCGCGATCATTAGTGATGCGGATATTTTTGATGTGTTGCCGAGTCTGTTCTCACTATTGGTAAATCCAAACTCCTCAGGTGTGCGATTGATCAACACCGCTTTCGCACCCTGGCGTAGGCGGCTTAAAACAGTGTTGTTATTGATGGTGCTTAGCGTAGGTTCGTAACGCTTGCCTTCATCGTACATGATCGGAAAAATGATCTCATCGGAATCAAGCTTATACAAGCCCACATAAAATACGTCTAGCAGAATTGTTTTCTGCGCCTGCTCATAGATTTTCTCCAGCAAGGTGGGGAGGTCGGTTAATTCAGAAACTGCCCGCCCGATCTCGTTCATGGTCAGCAGGCTTTGAGCATTTTGTCTTGTCTCTTCGAGCAGGCGTGTGTTCTGAATGGCAATACCAACCTGGTTTGCAATGCCCGAGAGCAGATTCAGATCTTCTTCGGTGAATGCATTGAGGTCGTAACTTTGAACGGATAAGACGCCGATCGTTTCAGGACCGAACAGCATCGGCGTGAACATCAGGGATTGGGTGATGCGGGTTTCATCACCGACAATTGTCAGCGTGGATTCGTTCTCGTTGGTGGCACCAGTCCAATGGTTGATGAGCAGCGGTTTCCGCGTCAGGATCGTTTTTCCAGAAAATGTGGTTTCCAAAACCCGAGTTGGCTGTTGGTCCCATTTTCGTCCCGCATCGTACATGATGGGGAAAGTGAGTTCGTTCTTTGCGGCGTTATATAAGCCGATAAAGAATAGGTCAACCGATAGCGCTTTACGCACCTGCTGGTATACATTTTCCATTAAAGTAGGCAGGTCACTGATCGTGGAAATTTCCCTGCCGATCTCGTTCAGAATGGCAAGGCGTTGTGTTCGTTTTACCGTCTCCTCAAAGAGACGGGCGTTTTCAATGGCGATCACAATTTGATGGGCAAGCGCTGATAAGAGCATAAGCTGTTCATTGTTATACGCGTTCTTGGTATAGCTTTGAATTGAGATCGCGCCGATCGCTTTGGCACCAACCTGCAGGGGTGTGATCAATATGGAAGCCGCAACTCGTGCTGAATCACCCACGCGGTTTTCGGAATTCGTAGCTGCCCTGATTTCATCTTCAGAACGGTTCCATAAAAGCGGCTCGCCTGTGCGAATCACCTGGGCAACCCGCTGCGCTTTGGAAAGTTCTTTTTCAGGTTCATTCCACAACTCGCCATCATCGAATGTCAATGGAAAGGCAAGTTTGCCGGTCTTTTCGTTATAGATCGTTATAAAGAAAACATCCAGTTGAAAATGTTGTTTCACCTGCTCAAGGATCAGGTTGAAGATGTTGTCCAACTCTTTTAAATTCGATATGGCAACACTGACGTCATTCAACATAGCCAATTGGTCTGCGCGGCGGTGTGCCTGTTCGGCAAAACGCTCGCGCTCGATAACTTCCCGCCTCAAACTTTCCTGGCTGGCTATCAATTCTTTTTGCCGATCTTTCTCGATCTCGTTACGTTGGGTCATCACTACAACCAGGATTACAGCGACCAACCCGAAAAATCCCAGCGCCCCGCCTAGGCTGCTGTAATTTAATTCAGGGCGAATGAATGGCAATAGGGCAAGCACCCCAAAATTGATGGCGCTGATGACGACGGTCGCACGTACTGAATAGATCAAGCTGCTCAAAAGAAGCGGTACAAATACCCACGCAAACGCCGCGAGAACCCGGTTCGCGTCTGGGTCAGGTAATCTCAACACGACAAGATACGATGGGAATATCAGAGTAAAAACCAGGATCAATGCAGCAAACTTAAACCACCTCGTACGTGCCAAAAAATACCCGGCAATCAAGAGGATTAAAGCAATGAAAGGCGTGTTAGCGGCAGCCATTTGTTCGATGGCAACCGCGACCACGGCAAATAGCAAAAACGTGGTGGTAGTCACCGAGCGCCTGCGGTCCCCAATATTGGGCAGTTCTTCAAGCGGCGCGGTTAGCCAATTCCACAATTTTCCAAAAAAGATCACCGGCAAGGGTGTGCGTTGCTTCGTATTCATGTTTATTGACTAAATGGGGATTCCAATTGCTTACGTAGCGTAAACTTAAAGGTTGTGCCTTTGCCTGCGCCTTCCGATTCTACCCATATCCTGCCGCCGTGTGTATCAATGATACGTTTGACCATCCCCAGCCCAATCCCAATGCCATCAGTATTAGGATCAAGTTTACTGAAAAGTTCAAAGATCCTTTCCTGGTGGTCTTTTGCGATCCCGATTCCGTTATCTCTTACCGAAAAAATATGCTCGCCGTTGATCTCCTCGAAGCCGATCCGGATCACAGGCTGTGGTTGATCGCCCATGAATTTGACGGCGTTCGTGATCAAATTTTGCATAACCTGTACAACCCGCGCCCGATCTACGTGGACAAAAGGAAAGATCGCCTCGATCTTCACCCGAACCTGTTTCGCCTTAAGGACTCCCTCCGCAGCTGTCAGCGCTTCTTGAACGATCTCATCGAAAGCCACATTGCTGGGCGGGTTTACGATCCGCCCCACGCGGGAAAGATCGAGCAACTCATCTACAAATTTCCCCATCTTCTTTGCGGCATCACTGATCTGTGCCACATTGCGCTCCACCCGTTCATGGTTTCCATCCTTAATATCTTTTTCCAGGAATCCCAAAAAACCAGCCACAGTGATCAACGGTGTTTTAAGATCATGCGAAACCCTCACAGCGAAGCGATCCAACTCTTGATTCTTCAATTTCAACTTTTGAATGACCGCCTCGCGTTCCTGTTCAGCCTTTTCGCGCATCTCTATTTCTTTTTCAGCTTGCGCAAGAGTATCGTACACATTCCGCACCAGGCGATACACCGCATTGCCTGCAACGAGAATAATAATACTTCCGACGAAAAAATCGCCAATGCTCCCTTGCGTGTTGACAGTGGGCTGATACCAGCCATACTGAGCACCAAACCCCAGCCAGCCCATGCAGAGAATAATGAAAAATGCCAGATACATGATCACTCTGCCTCTTAGGATCAAACCCGCCACGATCAAAATAACAGGAAAACCCAACAAGCCGATATCGTAAATTCCCTGCCCAAGAGTTGCCAGCCAGGTGATCAAAAAAATAATTGTTATCGCTAAAAGCGTACTTGGGATGGTCACAGCGTCCTGTCTCAGTAAAATAATTGAGACCAGAATCGGGACAATCCCTACCGCGGTGACCAAGGCATCTACACTCTTACCCGTTAAGAGGAAAACTACGATCAATGTCAGGAATAAAAACAGGGACGTTAATGCTACCCAGCGCACTGTGCTCGTAATCTCGGTTTTATTCCCATGCGGATGCCTTCTCAACACAGACGAAAGCGGTTCCTGATACAGCGGTCTTTTTTTCATTGTATAAAATACCTTGTTCGTAGAAGTTTTTGGCGCATCCGCAAGTAAACCGTTCAAATATCAGGTAGTTTGCTTCATAAAAACACCTTGCTTGACAACATGATGAACACGATTATAATACGCCCTGCAAATGCGCTGGTGCTGGAATTGGCAGACAGGCACGCTTGAGGTGCGTGTGTCGTAAGACGTGGAGGTTCAAGTCCTCTCCAGCGCACTGCCAAGAAAAATCCCCGATATGTTTTCGGGGATTTTTCTTTTTTGATAAAAAGCCGCCTCATTCCAAGCTGAAAATTGTTACAGCTTAATAAGCCTTCGTCGTTCTTCAAGCGCTGTCTGATCAATTTTCAATGATCAAGCTGCAACATGTCACGGCGCCTTCGGCTTTAGCGAGTTCATCCACAATCACTGACTTGATTTTATAACCATGCGCAGCGAGTTTTGCGCTGGTCTTGGGGAACGCAACCGGGAAGATGATCGCATCACCAACTGGCAGGCAGTTCGCCCCAAATGGTTCGGATGCGTCAACGTCAATTAACTCATAACCCTCAAAGTTTTCCACATCCACCCACTTGCGATTGATAAGCAGCGTTTTATCGTCTACTTTGGTGACCGCAGTTTTGAGGTGCAGGCAATCGTGCATTTCAACACCTTGCGTGTGATACCCGTATTTACCCAGCTTCGCATTCATCTGATCGATGGCAGATTGATTACTGCGTGTGGATAAGCCTACATAGATATTTTTACCAAGTACCAACACGTCACCGCCATCCACAGTGCCCGGTGACTCGATGAAAACGAGTTCGCGGTAGGGGCGCAAGGCTTGGGCGATGGATTCGGTCTCAGGTTTTCGCGAATCAGCTCCGGGGTTGGTGATGAGCGCCACGTCTGGCAGGATGACCGCTGCATCCTCTACAAAAACAGAGTCGGGTAAATCCGGTTCGGCGGGTAATTCCAAAACTGCATAGCCGAGTTCTTTGAGAGCTTGCACATATCCATGATGCTGTGACTGTGCGATCTGCACATCGATTGGCGTGCGGTCAATGTGGGTGAGTTCACACTCATTGAAGCGCGGACTCACATCGCGGGTGATGGCGAGTCGCATTATTTTTCTCCGCTGCGATAGCGATCAATGAGAGCTTTGGTGCGTGGGTCTTTGGGCGCGGTGAACAGATCTTGGGGATTGGAATCTTCAATAAGCTCGCCTTCAGACATGACGATGACACGGTCAGCCACGTCACGCGCAAAACCCATTTCGTGCGTGACAACCAACATGGTCATACCGTCTTTAGCGACTTTCTTCATCACGTTGAGAACTTCGCCGATAAGTTCGGGATCAAGCGCGGAAGTGGGTTCATCAAAGAGCATCACACGCGGTTGCATAGTGAGCGCGCGCGCGATGGCGATGCGTTGTTTTTGCCCGCCGGAGAGCCGGTTGGGATATTCGTCTTTTTTGAAGAGCATACCAACGCTATCGAGATTTTCTTCTGCCAGTGCGATGGCTTGCTGACGGTCCATGCCTTTGACGGTGACAGGTCCCTCAATGACATTATCCAACACGCTCATGTGCGGAAACAAGTTGAACTCCTGAAACACCATACCGGTCTTTAGACGCACATCGTGCACCAACTGGCGGTGTTCTTTGCCTTTTTCGCCGCCTTCCACTTTGATGCCGTCCACTTCAATGCTGCCATGGGATGGCTCTTCGAGAAAATTGATGCAACGTAAAAGGGTGCTTTTGCCGGAGCCGCTGCGTCCGATTAGACAAACCACTTCACGCGGTTGAATATCCAGGGATATATTTTTGAGAACCTGGAGACGTCCAAAGTATTTGTCCAGATTGGAGATTTTGACAATCGGTGCCATGTTAGCGATCTCCTTTGGAAAGCATGGTTTCAAGCCGACTTTGCACGGCGGTGAGCAACAGAGTCATGACCCAGTAAAAGATCGCTGCCATGATCAGCGCTTCGAGATTATGGAATTGCGCGCGACCCACTTTGACTGCCCGCCACATTAATTCATGTACAAAGCCAGTTGCTGCCACCAACGCAGAATCTTTGGTCATGGAGATGAAGTCGTTGCCCATGGGCGGGATGGCAAAGCGCAGTGCCTGCGGCAGAATAACACGGCGCATGGTTTGTGTTGGCGTCATGCCCAGAGCAATGGCAGCTTCGCGCTGTCCTTTGCCTACGGAGCCAAGCCCGGCACGAAAGGTTTCGCTCATATAGGCGCCATAATTTAATCCAAGCGCAATGACGCCTGCCCAAAGCCCGGGCAATATGATTCCCAATTGTGGAAGTGCAAGGAAGAAGAAAAATATCTGCAAATAAAGCGGCGTTCCACGGATGAGGGAAACGTAGAAGGTACTTAGTGCATATATGGGTGGGATTGTGGAGAGCCGCCCGAGAGCTGCCAGCAAGGCAAGGATCATTGCCAGGGTAATGGAGAGCAACGAGATTTTTATCGTTTCGCCGAGTCCACCGGCGATAAAGACCATATTCGCGGCAATAAAACTGCTATCCACCTTGATGGGACCGCTGAATAAATAAACCAAAAATAAGAGCAGAAGAAACCAGGTAACGGCTACATTTGCCCGGAAGTGACGTTGCTTACGCAGTTGTGCTTGATAAAGAAGCTCGGCTTGAGACTTTTTTTCACCGGTTTCTGGTTGTGCGATAAGGTTCATGGCTTCCAATCCTTTGGGTAGTTGGATTTAAGAAGGGAAGCGGCTTTATGCCGCTTCCCTTGATTTGAGACACGAAGATTAAGGAACTTTTGTCAGATCTTCGCTGAACCATTTGGTTGACAGGTCACTCAGGCGACCATCGCTATGCATCGCGGTGAAGAGTTTGTCTACTTCGGCGCGCAAAGTGGCAGTGGGCAGAGTGGATGCCTTGTCAAATGCGGCAGCAAGATCCTCTGAATATACTGATTTGCCGACTTGCATCACGGGGATGCCCGCAGCGATGTTGGCATTCACGACGGTGACAGAGGTTGCATAAGCTTGGAAGTCAGTGCGACCTGCAGCAAGCGCTTGGGCACACTCTTGATCAGAATCAAGCGGAACAACAGTGATGTCGGCAGGATGCTGGGCGTAAATGGAGGAGGCAGGTAAGCCAAGGTCGCCGCCATTCAGCCAGGTTTCGTAGGTTGTCGAAACGCCAGCGCAGATGGCTTTGCCAGCTAGTTGATCCAAAGATGTGATGCCGGAATCAGCCAACACAGCAACGACAGCCGGGGTGTAGTAATAGGGGACGCTGAAATCAAGCACTTTCTGGCGTTCAGTTGTAATGGTCATGGAGCCGACGCTCATATCCCATTTGTTAGCCCAGTTACCAGCGGTGAGGGTGTCCCAACCAGGGGTGGCGAAACAGGTCTCTACGCCAAGGGCGTCGCCAACGGAGATGGCAACATCCACATCAAAGCCCTGCATTTCGGCGGTAGTGAGGGCATCAGATGGGCACTTGGTATCAGCAGGGCGCTTGCCTTCGGTGTTAAGGAATGATTGCGGTGCATAGTTCGGGTCAGTGGAGATCAAAATATATCCACGTTCTTTGATGGCGCCAAGCAGATCGGTTGCCTGTGATCCGCCGCCACCGCAAGCGACAAGCGCCAACGCGGCAACGATCACGAGCATGAACACTTTATACATATTCTTCTTCATGAGATTTCTCCTCGATTTGGTTTGTTTGTGAAAGTAGTACGCATGCATATCGTGAGTCATTAATTTTTTATGCGATAAGAACGATCTCCTTTCCACTGGAAAAAATTTCTCCAAGCATAGACTATTTTAATCAAATACGCAAGAGAATTGCTGAAGCCATCTACAGCAGGATGGTAAAATAACCATATCAAATTTCTGGAGGACCATATGAGTGCCGTATTCCCGAGCGAAGAATGGTTGCATGGCTTGGAAGCGAAATTGAATTCTGACGACCGCTATAATGAGATCGCCAAAAGTTGGGAGGGAGATTTATTTTTCTACATAGAACCGGAAGGGAATTTAAAAGAACAACTCACGTTTTACCTTGACCTCTGGCATGGCAAATGTCGTAAGGTTGAATACAAGCCTCAAGCGGATTCCCATCCAAACCCGGTTTTCACGTTGACCGCTTCGTACAACAACATCACGGCTGTGCTGACCGGTAAAATGAATCCGATGACCGCCATGATGACCTCCAAATTAAAAGTAAAAGGCAGTATGGGGTATATGATGCGCAATGTGCCGACGGTGTTGGATTTTGTCCGTGTGGCGCAGGAAGTTACGAAAGAGATTAAGTAGCCTATGTCGTTGCGAGGGCGACAGCCCGAAGCAATCTCCCTCGGCGTATTGGAGATTGCTTCGTCGCAAAGAATACTCCTCGCAATGACAAAACATTCCTATGCAACCGATCCTCAAAATTGATTTATCCACTGGTAAGACTGAAGAATATCGCATCCCTGAAAAGTGGGAAAAGGATTTTCTAGGCGGCGCCTCACTCGCCGCTCGTATTTTATATTCAACACTCACGAAAGAATTGGATCCGCTATCGCCGGATGCGCCGCTGCTTTTTATGATGGGACCTATGACGGGTACTTCTGGTCCCACGACTGGACGCTTCGTCATCTGTGGAAAGGGGCCTGCTACCGGACTATGGGCAGAATCCAACATTGGAGGTTTTTGGGGACCCGAACTGCGCGCGGCTGGTTATGATGGCTTATGGATCACGGGCAAGGCGTCAGAGCCGGTGTATCTCTGGTTAAACGGAAGCAACTCTGAGCGTAGTCGAAGAGTCGAGGTCAGAAGTGCAGCGCATTTGTGGGGGCAGAATACGTATTCAACGCAGGATAAAGTCAAAGCGGAAGTCGGGGAAAAATCTGCCAGAGTCTGTGTCATTGGTCCAGCCGGTGAAAAGCAAGTTTTGTTCGCGTCCATCATGTGTGACCACGGGCGGATGGCTGGGCGGACAGGCATGGGTGCAGTGATGGGGTCAAAAAATCTTAAGGCGATCGCAGTGCTTGGAGTGAATGAAATCCCGGTGTTTGATATTGCGAAATATAAAGCACTGCGTTCGGAAGCCAATCGTAAATTGCGTGATGATAACGAAGCGAAGATCCTCCGCGAAGTAGGCACCGGTGGTGCGGCGAATTATGCTGAATACCTTGGCGCCATGCCTGCTAAATATTATTCGCAAGGTTCGTTTGCGAATATTGATCAAATTTCAGGTTCGCAGATGACAGAGACGATCTTGGTTGGTAGGAGTGCATGCCAAGGTTGCGTGATCGCCTGTGGACGTGTTGTGAAATTGCCAAAAGACTCAGTGAAGCGCAAAGGACCTGAACATGAAACGATGGTTGGGTTTGGCGCCAATTTGTTGAATGATAATCTTGAGTCCATTGTGGATATGGGCGAGTTGTGCGATCGTTATGGCATGGACACGATCAGCACTAGCAATACCATTGGATTGGCATTTCGTTTATATGACCAAGGTGTTATCACGACGGAAGATACCGGCGGCATCGAACTGAAGTGGGGCGATGTGAATGCGATCGAGCAGTTGGTGCGTATGATCGGTACCCGTGAAGGGATCGGTGATCTGCTGGCGCAAGGTTCCAGACGGTTTGGCGCACACTTCCATGCTGAAGAGGAAGCCGTGCAAGTGAATGGACTCGAAATTGCTTATCATGATCCGCGCGGAGTATCGGGGATGGCGCTTTCGTATGCGACCAGTCCGCGCGGGGCGTGTCATAACCAATCGGACTTTTTCTTTGTGGATTGGGGACATTCGCAAGAGAAGATCGGGATCGAATATATGTCGCCACATGCCCAGGCTGAGAAATCGGCGAATGTGGCAAAGCATCAGGATTGGCGGACCATGTTCAACGCGATTGTGATGTGTATTTTCGCGAACGTGGAACCTGATGAACAGGTAAAACTGATCAACGCCGCCTGCGGGTTGAATTGGACTCTCGACGAGTTGATGAAATCTGGTGAGCGTGCCTGGAACCTCAAACGTGTCATCAATATCCGCATGGGGTTGACGGCTGAAAACGATAAATTGCCCAAAGCATTACTTGAACCGTTCTTGGATGGCGGCTCCGCTGGTTTTGTACCTGATATCAAGGGTATGCTGGTTACCTATTACGAAGCGCGTGGTTGGGATTTGGCAACTGGCAAGCCCTCGCGCGAGAAATTGTTCGAGCTGGGCTTGGGTGATGTGGCAGTTGATTTGTGGACCTAAAAGGCTTATAACCGTAACATAGTGAACATGGGTGTGCATTTAAGACGAATGTACTACCAATATCCATGAAAAGGTAACTTGGTGGTGGTGTTTATCGGCTTACACTGAATTGGATGATCGCGAATTGGATGTTCGCCTTGATTCAATTCACAAAAGGAGAATCGCTATGAAAAGGTTATCTGTTCTTGTAGGTTTGACTCTGGTTCTGTTGTTGGGATCGCTGCTTTTGGCACCGTCCGCCTCCGCACTGACGGTTAGTCAAAAGCCTGTTGTGCTCGCTGGCGCACAGACAGCCCAGTTGGTTGTTGAAAACCGTACCACTGGAACGCTCTACGTCACGGTGTCTGGTCCGAAAACGTATTGGTTTAATACTGACAAGCAGGGGAAAACCACGTTCAAGGATATTGAACAAGGCAAATACACCATCACTGTAACATCTACAGCTTGCATTGGTTCGCTGACCTACGAAAGAAGCATGAAGGGAAATGTGACCCTAAAAGGCTTTAAATGTGTTGGTCAAAGGCTTGGTTTGGTTGATCAAAAGGTTGCCAAGTTGACAGTGGACAACCGCACTGGTGGCTCTTTATATATCACCTTGCAGGGTCCCGCAACCTATTATTTCACGGCAGATAAACAGGGTAAGAACACGTTCAATGACATCGCGCCGGGAAAGTATGATATTACGGTCAGAAGTACTTCTTGCGGTGGCTCCCTCTCTTATTCAAAAAGAATGGAAGGCAATGTAACTTTGCCGGCGTTCATATGTAGGTAAGATAATAATAGAAACAATCAATGCAACCATAGTGTAATCAGCGAGATGGTTGCTATATAGAATAAGAGCGCCCTATCTAGTTGCGACGAGATGGGGCGCTCTTGTTTGTTGGTACGAGTGGATGGACGTTTGATGCGCTTGCAGTTACATAACGGATCGTGTATGCAAGAGGTCAAATATATCAGCAAGCATTAAAGTTTCGGAATCAATACTGGGGTTGTTGCTTTATAGGTCTCGTAATCCTTATGTCCGCCCCATTTTTCATCGGCTCTTTTTTCCAGCAGGGGAACGCCACTGACACGGGTGAGCAGCAGGGTGACAAAGATCGGGGAGATCAAAGAGACCCATTGCCAGCCATGCAGAACCGGCAGGGCGATGATCGCAATTCCGATCCAGAGTACGATCTCGCCAAAGTAGTTGGGGTGACGTGAGCGCGCCCACAGACCAGTTTGAATGAATTTGCCTTTATTCGCTGGGTCTGCGCTAAAGCGGCTTTTTTGGGTATCGGCAGCAACCTCAATAGCGAACCCGATGAGCCAGACCAAAAAGCCGACGATGGCAAACAAGTCCAATTCCTTGCGGCTCGTGGACGAGATCGCTACAAGCGCCGCGGACGCTGTAAATGTTACCCACAATCCTTGAATTGTCCAAACGTTCAGGAAGCGAATAAAGGATGGCTTGATCTCATCAAAGCGACCATCTTTTCCAGCTTTATGGATGCGCCCAAAAAGGAAAGAACCCAGGCGCACCGCCCAGATAATAACCAACGCTGATAGCAACACGGATCTTGAGTCAACGCCCGAAAAATACAGTGTTACGAAGGTGACAAGAACATAGGTGATACTTCCTGTGATATCGAAAAACTTTTCGGTTTGCAATAGATATGCAGGTATAAATACAAGCCATTGAATTAGAAATGCCAGCCCAACGGACAAAGCGAATACAGGGTATTTAGCAACGGCAATCCCACTCTGGCTGCCTGCCAGTGCGATAAGATAGCCGAGCGCGATTACAATGGGGATTGCAACGAGTGCAGTACGATCTGACTTTTTCATGAGGGTTTCCTTTTCAATAG
>CAZMQE010000036.1:0-18420 GCA_964568115.1 uncultured Anaerolinea sp. | reverse complement strand
GAGCATGGCGCCACGACCGTGCGCGTGCCATTCATCTGTTTGGATGCCAGCGCCAGGTTACGTGCAATTAACGAATAAGCCGGGATCAAGTTGATGCCGAGGTATTCCGTGGCACCGCAACAATTCCAATCATCGATCTCGTCAAAGTGCAGGTCAAGGGGCTCCAAGATCGTGTTAATAGACTCGCCATAGGCCCTGCCGCTAGATTCCATCGAACAACCGGGGTAAAGGATATATTTATTCATGAGGTCAACTCCAGTTGGTTGGCACGTTCAAGAATGGCTTTCAACTGATCCATGTGTTTGATCTTTTTCGGTATGAGCGCCATGCGGCCCTTCGTGATCATGCCGAAGCCCATCGGCAGCATACCGGGTAAGCGCAGCGGAAAATGCCGCAGATAGTGGCGCGAAGCGAGACCAAACTCAAAGCTGCGACCAAATGTCTCGATCATGTCCACAAACGTCTGTGAGAAATGAGGCGCGGTCGAGTCGTTATATAACTTCGCTGTGATCGCCATACTCTTGAGCGTGTACATCACATCCGCAATGTGTACTTCCTGCGGACAGCGCACCACGCAGTGATAACAGGACACACACAGCCAGGGTGTATTACTGCGCAACACTTCATCGCGCATGCCCGCCCGCAACATCGCGAACAACATGCGCGGCGTATGCTCCATGTCCATCGCCGAGGGGCATGAACCGCCACACGTTCCGCATTGGATACACATTTCCAAATGCGAAACGCCCGCTGTCTTCATGCTGACTTCATGTAATAGGGAAAGATCTTCCTCACGGGTCAAACGCGCCCGGACTCGTTCATCGGTCATTTGGGGCATACATGCCTCCGTGCTATGCAACTTACTCTGCCGTCCCCGCAATACGACAGCCTAAAACAGTTGCTGCTCGGCACAACCAAGGTTGTCCATTCGCAGTCAAATACAATACCCCCACAATTATTATTTGTGATTTTGTTCATGAAACCGAGTGTTGAAAGTCATCCCCCTCTCGTGCAAATCATCCTAACCAAATCAGATATGTTTGCGAAGAATAGGTCATGATTTAAAAAAATCCCAAAGCAGGCATATAGCTCAGCTTTGGGATTTGATGTAGTTGTTGTTCTACAAGCGCGGCAATAGATATTCGTATGCGCTCAAAGCGGCTTTGGCACCCTCCCCCACAGCGACCAAAACCTGTTCGGCATAACTATTGGTCACATCCCCAGCCGCGAATAGTCCGGGAATATTTGTGCGACAGGCGCTATCGATCACGATACGCCCTTTATCATCCAATTCAACCAGCCCCTTAACCATGCTGATATTGGGAGTGAGACCCTTCTCCACAAACATGCCATCCGCTGGATACACTTCAAGCTTTTCGTGTTTGTCTCTTAAGATAAGTTGGCGGGCATATTCGTCACCTTGCACCTCCACGATCTCATAATCTTTCACGATCTTAACGTTAGGGGCTTGTTGAACCTTGTGACCCAACGGCGAATCCAGCAAGCGGTCGTCTGTGCAAACCATGGTGACTTCTTTCGCCACAGTCGCCAACTCACCGACTGAGCGCAGGGCAAGCTCTGCATCACCGATCACCAAAACGGACTTATCAATAAAGAGCGGCGCATACGAAAGCGCGGAATAACAAAGCCCTTTCATCGTGTATTCTTTTTCGCCCGGCACGTTCATGCGTACCTGGCGCGTCCCAGTAGCAAGGATCACAGCCTTGGCTTCCAATAGCATGCCGCTTTTGGTGGTAATCACGAAGTGATCGGCTTTCCTTTCCACCTGCTCAACAGCCTCCATATGACGGGCAAAATCTAGGTACTCCAATTCTGTGCGAAACTTGTTGACGATCTCCAAGCCTTTGATGATCTGGTAATCCTCGATCCAAGGCAGGGCAAGGCGATAGTTGGTTTTGCCGCCCAGGTCTTTGGAGAGTAGTAGCACATTCAGGCGTTTGCGTATGGCATAGACAGCCGCTGTAAGACCAGCTGGTCCACCGCCAATAATGATCAGGTCATTCATAAGATGCTCCTTTCCATGAATTAATGAACGGACTCAACTTCAGGATGCTGCTCAGCTTCTGCAACTGGTGGCTCAGCGATGAAATGTTCTTCCATCATCATTCTGGTGATATCCCTTGAGCGTTTGATGATGCGTTTGGCGTTTTCAAGCTCTTCTTCATATGTAATTGGGATGCGCGCCAACCCCTGCTCTTGAGCCTTCACTGCAACAGCAGCAGCTTCACGCGGAAAAACTTCCCAATCATCCATACTGGGGAGCAAATGTTCCGGAGTTAAATGGCCTGAAACATGGTCTGCCAAGGCGTAGGCTGCGGCAAAACACATTTCATCTGAAATCGTACGAGCGCGCACATCGAGCGTTCCTCGAAACAGTGCGGGGAAAACCAATGAATTGTTGACTTGATTTGGAAAATCAGAGCGTCCCGTGGCAACGATGGCTGCGCCCGCTTCTTTCGCCTCCCAGGGCCAGATCTCAGGTACCGGGTTGGCACAGGCAAAGACAATTGGATCTTTTGCCATGGTTTTGATCCACTCTGGCAATATCACACCCGGACCGGATTGGGAATAACAGATCGCCACATCGGCACCCTTTAATGCTTCGGGGATGGAGCCTTCACGCCCATCTGCATTCGTGATATTACACAATTTCCAGGCATCCTTGAACTCAGCTTTACGCATCTCATAATCCTTGCGATGCTTCCCAAGAATCCCATTCACATCCACCACATGGCAATGGGCAGGATTGACCCCCCAACCAAAAATCAAGCGTATACACGCGATGTTCGCCGCTCCCGCGCCAATGAATGCGATCTTCACTTCATCTTTCTTTTTACCAACAACCTTTAGCGCATTGATCAAGCCTGCCAGGGTGACAGTCGCTGTACCTTGCTGGTCATCGTGCCAGATCGGGATCTCCGCTTTCTCGCGCAATGTATCCAAGATATAGAAACATTTAGGCTGGGAAATATCTTCAAGATTGACCCCACCAAACCCAGGCTGCAATAGAAGTACCGTATTGATAATGGTGTGAGGGTCTTTGGTGTCGAGCATGATCGGGAAGCAATCCACCCCTCCGAGATATTTATACAGCAGGGCTTTGCCTTCCA
Source organism: uncultured Anaerolinea sp. (assembly GCA_964568115.1). Lineage (GTDB taxonomy): Bacteria > Chloroflexota > Anaerolineae > Anaerolineales > Villigracilaceae > Defluviilinea. Next base: position 15,289 of record CAZMQE010000036.1, on the reverse strand, counting down.
TTACGGGCAAACCAGCTTTTGGACCGATATCTCCCAATCCCAACACACGGGTGCCATCACTGACCACAATCACGGTGTTCCACTTATTAGTGTACTCATACACCAGATCTGGGTTGGCTTGTATGGCTTTACAAGGCGCCGCCACACCGGGTGTGTACCAGATGGCAAAATCATCAAAGGAACGTATTGCACATTTCAGGGTAGTCTCAATTTTTCCCCGATAGAACGGATGCAATCGCATGGCATCTGCTGAAGGTTTCTTGGCTTTCGCAAGTAACTCTTCAATATTCATATTTTCCTTCTTTCGTTAGCAGCTTTTTTTATGGAAATTTCTAAACGGGACTAAACCCGCTCAAACTTAGTTTTCAAGCACATGGGGCATAGACGCCTCCACTCGCAATCATTGATATCCCCGCCTATTCTTAAACTCAATCGTATCTACCCCTCCTATAATCATTATTGGTGATTTCAAGGGCTCCCTCGAGTGTTGAATGTCACCAGTGCACACTGAAAATAATCCTATAGGTATTCATTGCAAAACAAAAGCGATGCACCCGGAACAGATGCATCGCTTTTGTTTTTAGGCTTTCGTGCCCGACTGTATTATTCGCTATTATTTTTCCGGTGCGCCCGCCGCGATCCATTGTTTGACAATCTCAAGCTCCTCTGGCAGGAGGTTGGCAAAATGATCGCCAGCGCTTTGGATCTGGATCAAAAGGCTATTCGAGTCACCAGGCACAATCACTGCACCATCTTCGCCGCCTTTCATGGCGGATTCGTAAGTTAGGAGGTTCAGCCCGGCAGTCGCCAGGTCGCCGTGACAGGCTGCACACCGAACCGTAAAGAGCGGACCAATGTAATTTACATAGGTGGGATCACCAACCAACGTCGGGACAGTCGCTTCTGCTTCTGGTGGAGGCAATTGATTCTTCAAGATCTCACGCAAGGCTGGCGCATCGAAACCAGCAAATGTATACACGTTCCCGTGACAAGCTGAGTTCGAACAGAATGAGGTGTTGCTCGTGCCGCCAGGGTCTTTCATGGAATGACACGCCGCGCAAGATGCGCCGAACGCCTGATTGTGGAGACTAATCCAATTGGGATTACGGTGGGTATCCGGCTCAGGTCCACGGCTGATCTCGATCTTGGTCACAAAATCATCCTTGCCCGCAACAACCGGCACCGAGTGACAGACATTACATTCAAGGCGGATCGCCTGATCGTTGGCATCCAGATGTTTGCCATCATGGCAGCGGAAACAACCCGGCGAATTGATATGGCCGAGGTTATTTGGATGGGTCGTGAAATCTATTTTCTGTTCAAGGAACACGGTGTTGTCGAAAATATCTTTGAGCGCTTGAACAGCGGCTTTGATCTGTTCACCGTGACCAGGATAATAATCGGTGTTCTTGTAATAACTTTCAACGCCATCAAAAGCGGCAAACGCCTCTTCACGGGATGTGTAGCTGACCGCCAAAACTTCAACAGCTTTCTGGTGAATAAGCGGGATCTCGGCATCGATCAATCCGCGCGACATGGCTTCATCTACAGAATCAACTGGCACCTTGAATTCGTGCGTGACACGGTTATGACACGTAACACAATCCATGGTTTTGAGCTGACTTTCATCCATGGTGGCTTTATCAAAACCGGCTTCCACATCCACGTATTCGGTGGTGGTACCGTCATCGTTATGAACTCGAACGTAGGGGATGGTCTGGCTTAATTCATCGGTAGCATAGTATTCCACTTTGTTGACGATATGCCAGTGGATGCCGCGTCCGAGCCCTTCACGCTTGGCACCGCCACCCGTTTTCAGGAGCAAGTAAATGCTGCTTTGGGTGTTGTGCAAGTCATTACCAAAGCGGGTTTGCACACGCAAACTATCGCTTGAGAAGGTTTCAGGTTGATGACATTTCTCGCAGGTATCACGGGCTGGGCGCAGGGCTTCGGCACGGATGGGATATTCGTAAAGCTTGAAGACTTCGTAATACGTCTCTTTGATGCCCTGAGTTTTGCGCATGAGTTGATTGAAAAATGAAGCGCGCCCAATATGACATTCCTCGCAGGTTACATTCGCATGCGGGGATTGTTTATACACGGTATCCTGGGGAGGCATGGTATGACAAGCGGTTCCACAGAATACGGGGGAGTTTGTATATTCCCAACCATGTACACCACCGAACAATAGCAGCAGTGTAAGTATCCCCAATGTTGCATACGGCAGAATCAACATCAAACGCGGTGCATCTGGTGATGGGAAAAAGAATTTCGTCAGTCGTTCTTTTAATTTTTTCATAGCCGCCTCCAAATATTTGTTGGCAGTCTCTCTGCCCAATGAAGAGACTGCCAACAATAATAAATCTTAGTTATTTTTCCAGTGCGCCTGCGTTGATCCATTCAACGACCTGGGCAAGTTCTTCTGGTGTCAGCTGACCATAATGGTCGCCGGGTTGTTGGATGATGAAGATCAAACTGTTGGTGCTATCGCCAGGCAGAATAATCGCCCCGGATGTTCCACCTTTCATGGCATCGGCATAGGTTGAAAGCACCAATCCACCTTTTGCTTTGGGACCATGACATGCGGAACATTGATTTTGCAAGATGGCACTGACGGCATTATCCCAGGTTAGGGATGAGGTAACAGGCGCAGGTGTCGAACCAGTTCCCGGTTGAGTCGGAAGCGGTGTTTCCGTCGGTAGTGAGGTCGGTGTTTGAGTCGGCGCAGGAGTCGCGGTCTGCGGGACGTAGACTTCAATCGTCGGAATCTGTCGTTCAGTGGTAGTGAGAGCGGTTTTCTCGGCGTTGACAAATCCATACAAAGCACCCAAGGCTACGATCGTGATCACTGCCGCAATGGGGAAATAAATTTGTTGGCGTTTGCGAAGCGCAACGGGTTCAACCGGGCGTTCTGCGATACCAGCTTTGATATCAGCAAGTTCTAGCGGATGTTCATGGAGCATGTCCTCTTCGCTCATTTTGCCGGTGAACATGGATTTGTTAAAGCGTTTGACATGTACGCCATACATGTGCCAAATGATAATGGCGAGAACGGCAAGCACCGCTTCCCCACCATGCGCAGCTTTAGCGGCTGGGATGGCTTCGCCGGGTAAGAACTTTACGGTGGCGAGCGGATTCCACATCATGAAGCCTGTGGCGACCATGACAGCTGTACCCCATACAAACGCCCAGTACTCCATTTTTTCTTCAAATGTGTAACGTCCCATTTGTGGGAAGGTTTTTGCAAAACCCAGATTATATAAAAGCGCCTGAAGCCCGTCTTTGGCATCCTGTATGCTTGGCAACATGCTCAAGCGTGTGCGGCGGACATACGCCATGTACCCAAAGACCAGCAAGTGCCAGACTGTGCCCAACATCATGACGATGGCGGCAAAGTGATGGATGGTTCGCAAGTTTTCGATACCACCGAGTAAGTTGACAAACGCAATAGAAAGTGCTGCGGTGGGAAATTTTTGCGGCAAGCCGGTTAGCCCAAGCGTCGTAAAAGAAAGCAGCATCGTAAAATGTTCGATACGCCGCGCGAGTGGGAAACGCTCGTAGGAGTTGGTTTTAATGCTCATTTGTGTGAGTCTCCTTTTGAACCACGCAGGCGGGGAACAATAAATCTGCGATAGATATCAGTGATGATATAAAAGATCATGCCACCTAATACAGCCGGGATGAAGAATTTATAGAAAAGATTGACATAATATACAACCGGGAAGACCTGCGGGCTGGGCTCATAGTGGCTCAACCAGGCATCGGTAAATGTTTCAGTGGTGGCATCAGGATGGCACTGCTGACACTTGACCAGCAAATTGCTCTTGAAGGCAATTCCAGCTTTGGGGTCATCTGGCTTCAGGATGTTGTGAACACCATGACAGTCGGTACAGACCGGTTTGTTCGTGGGCTGATCAGGATAGCTCTCCTCGAACATTTTTACGGTGGTGCCGTGAAAATCGGAGACATAGGAGTTGAGTACATTGGTTGAGATGCCATACTGTTTCATAATGGTTTCATTGGTATGGCAATTGGCGCATAACGCGGGTGTACTATTACGGAAGGAACTCGTAGTTGGGTTCTGAATATTATGAACGCCGTGACAATCAATACAGGTTGGGACGTATTGGTTGCCTTCGTTGGTCAACGCTGAACCATGTACACTGCTCTTGTATTCGTCGTAAATGGTGCTGTGGCATTTTGCGCAAGTCTGCGGGATCACCAGTTTGGCGCCCAACAAAAGCTCACCAGTATCTTTATTGGTCAAGCGTGTTTGGGTATGTGGGTTATGGCAATCGGTACAAACGGCAGCGTTGGTATTGCCCGCGGCAAGGGCTGTTTGGTGCACACTATCCAATACTTTTTGATATTGTTCGGCGTGACATTGCTGACAGGTGGGGTACATTTCTAACGAAAAGTCGCGCGGACTGCTGGCGGTCACTTCGGGGTGCGGGAAGTCTGTGATGTTCGAGTGACAATCCACACAGGCGACTTGTTCCTCGCCATGTACCGAAGCAGAAAATTTTTCTGAGTTGATCGTCAAGGGAACAGCCTGACCGCCGATCTCGGTGGTCATACCTTCCTTTTGGTGACAGGTTAAACAATCATCGTTCGTTAAATTATGCTTTTCAGCAAGGGGCGCGGCAGCTGCCGAGGTTGAGGGCAGGGTAAACACCAACAGGAGCAGAAAAACTCCCAGTGAAGCACAAACCAGCCCGAACGGCAGCGCGTGGCGCTTGATCCATTTACTCATTGCACACTCCTGACAATAATATCGCGTACTGCATCTACCCCATTCTAAGGGGCGATGTCATGTCTGTTTAGTGAAGAATATCATACAAAATGTATGATTATGGAGAGGAATTATCGCAAAAGCGATTCTACCTTATTTATGAAATTAACAGTCAGTTTGTTCAAATAGGATAAATTTAGGACAAATACATGACATTCATCGCGGTACTTCTCAGTAATCCTTAATCTCTACATGTAAAATGAACTTGTAATTATGTAGATTTCGCTAATTCGAAAACAAACTGGAGGTATATATGAAAATCAATAAATTCGTCATCGGCGGCATGCTGATCCTTGGAGCAGTCGTCTTTTTGATCTGGTCAGCTACGGCTTCGACTTCGGAATATTTTCTGACGATCGATGAACTCCACGCCAAAGGTTCAAGCATTGTGAATAAGAACCTGCGTGTTTCCGGAGCAGTGATTGGTGATACGATCCAATATGACCCTGATACGCTCACGCTCACCTTTGAAGTTGCGCATGTTTCAGGTGACAATGCCCAGCTCGAAACCGAAGGCGGACTTGCAGTAGCTTTACATGATGCCGTTATGGATCCTTCACGTGAACGTATGACGGTAGTTTACGTAGGTCCCATGCCTGATCTGCTTCGCAATGAAGCACAAGCGATCGTCACCGGTCGTATCGATGCCGAAGGCGTTTTTCACGCCGATGAACTTTTGCTCAAGTGTCCTACCAAATACGAAGAAGCAGTTCCTGAACAGGCTGGCTAAATATAAAAAACCTAAAGGTTTAATAAACCTTTAGGTTTTTTGACTCGAAGGAGAATTTATGATCGCTGATTTTGGATTTGGTGTTTTAGTTGTATCCTTTGTGGTGACGTTGTATAGCGTCTTCGCCGCGGTCTATGGCGAAGTGAAAAAATCTGCAGCCCTGGTGGAAAGCGCCCGCCGCGCCATGTTACTCACTTGGCCCTTGCTGACACTGACTGCCGGTATATTGATCTATTTGCTGATCAACAATCATTTTGAAGTGCAATTCGTTTATGAAGTGACGAGCCGCTCGATGCCCACCTATCTTAAAGTGACTGCCTGGTGGGGCGGACAAGCCGGGTCATTACTTTTCTGGTCATGGTTGATGTCGGCTTTCGCATCGCTGGTCACCCTCCGCAACTGGGATCGTGACCGCGAGTTTTTGCCGTGGGTGATCGTGGTGGCTTGTGTCACCATGGCGTTCTTCATTGGCATGAATATCTTCTTTGAGAACCCATTTGCCCAACTCTTTCAAACCTTTGATGGGATCAACCCGCACACCTTCCAGCCAGCGGATAGTATCCTCTTCACCCCGGAAGATGGACGTGGCTTGAACCCGCTTCTGCGCCACCCGGGTATGGTCATCCATCCTCCGATGCTTTATCTTGGCTTCGTCTCATTTGTAATTCCTTACGCCTTTGCCATGGCGGCATTGATCACTGGTCGCACCGATGACCGCTGGATCCGCATCACACGCCGTTGGACATTATGGGCATGGCTCTTCCTCACTTTCGGGCTGGTGCTCGGCAGTCGGTGGGCTTACGATGTGCTCGGTTGGGGCGGTTTCTGGGGCTGGGACCCGGTGGAGATCGCGGCATTCATGCCCTGGCTGACAGGCACTGCATTTTTACATTCCGTCATGATCCAGGAAAAGCGCGGCATGTTGAAACACTGGAACATGTTGCTGATTGTCCTAACCTATTCGCTCGTGATCTTCGGCACCTTCCTCACGCGTTCAGGCGTACTCTCATCGGTACATGCTTTTGCTCAAAGTGCCATTGGTCCGTTTTTCTTCGCGTTCATCGGGCTTAGCTTCATTACATCCGTCAGCCTCATTTTTTATCGCTGGGACAAGTTGAAATCAGAAACTGAGATGACTTCCCTGCTTTCACGCGAAGCATTGTTCCTGCTCAACAATTTGTTGTTCATGAGCATATTGGTTGTCTGCTTCTGGGGCGTGATCTATCCATTGATCTCTGAATTGTTCACCGGCGCCAAAGTGACCGTGGGACCTCCATTCTACGAACGCGCCACAGGACCCCTTTGGGCTGCACTCCTCTTCCTGATGGGCATTGCGCCGCTCTCCGCCTGGGGACATTCGACCGTGAAGACCCTTGGGCGCGCACTTTGGAAACCGGCAGCTGGCGCGATCGCCATCACTATTGCCATTTACATCTTCTACACTCAGGATATCTACGCACTGATCGGATTCTTCGTGGTTGCGCTGGTTATCTTGGTAACGGTGTATGAATACTGGCGGGGCGCGTATGCACGGCAAAAAAGCCAGGGCGAGAACATCTTTGTCGCGTTTTGGAATCTCACCGGACGCAATCGCCGCCGCTATGGTGGCTACATTATCCACTTAAGCATTATGCTCATGGCGATCGGCATTCTCGGCATCGAGCTCTTCCAAACCGAAACGCAAGGCACAGTGAAAGCGGGCGATTCGCTCGATATCGCTGGCTATACTGTTACCTATAAAGAAGTGGCTTCATGGGACGATAACCCGAAAGGTGTGAATTACACCCGCGCCGTTGTGGATGTATACCAAAATGGCATTTATCTCGGCGAATTACACCCGCGTAAAGATTACTACTTTGATTCGCAACAGAATATGACCATTCCCGCCAACCGTTCAACGCTGAAGAATGATCTGTACGTGCTCTTGATTGATTGGCAGCCCATTTCATCCGAAGGCGCGACATTCAAGATCTACGTGAACCCGCTCGTCAATTGGCTGTGGCTGGGTAGCCTGTTATTCATGATCGGCATCGTCATTGCGGCTTGGCCCGATCAAGACCCTGAACGCATGGCTGTGCGCGCAGAAAAGTCACTGAAGCAACCCAGTGCAGCGGATTAATTAACATGAAAAAGATCCTGTCCATTACCTTGTTTATCCTCATCCTTGCCAGCGCGTCTGCAAGTGTTGTCTTCGCACAAGATGGCTTCCCCACCGATGATGATGTGAACAAGATCGCGAAGCAATTGTATTGTCCCGTTTGCGAAAGCACACCGTTGGATGTATGCCCCACCGAGGCGTGCCGTCAGTGGCGTGAGGTGATCCGCACCATGCTGATAGAAGGCAAAAGCGAAGCCGAGATCAAACAACATTTTGCAACCCAATATGGCATACGCGTACTGAACGTACCGCCGAATCCATGGGTGACTTATTTTGTGCCGGGTGTTGTGATCCTGATTGGAGCCGCCATGCTCTTTAGAGGTTTTCAGTTATGGAAGAAGCCCCTCGTCGCTGAATCAGTTTCAGATAAGGCTGAAGCGGAACCAGTCCAGCAGGATGAATATCTTGCGAAGATGGAAGCCGAATTAAAAAGAAGAAAGTAGATATCTATGACAGAATCAACCCCTCCGCGTCGTGGCGTTCCAGTTTGGGCGCAAATCATCGTATGGGTATTTTTGGTCGCACTGTTGGTCGTCGTTGCCATGGGACTCAAGCGTGCCCAGCAAGGCACCGTGCAACCCGGGCAGAAGATCGATAACTTCACACTGACTTTGTTCAGCGGCTATGAATATGAAGGCAAGACCCAGGTTACCATGGAAGAATTGCGCGGCAAAATTGTCGTGATCAATTTTTGGGCTTCATGGTGCAAGCCTTGCGAGCAAGAAGCCGCCGAGCTTCAACAAGCCTGGGAGATCTACGGACCTACTGGTGAAGTCGTCTTTGTTGGCGCTGACTATGTGGATACCGAACCTGAAGCGCGCGTATATTTGAAAAAATTTGGCATTACCTTCTCGAACGGACCCGACCTAGCCACAAAGATCTCGCAATACTTCCGCATCAAAGGCGTGCCTGAGACCTATTTCATTGACCGCGATGGCGTTCTACAATATGTGCAGGTCGGACCTTTCACATCCCTGGGGCAATTCCAAAGCATTATTGACCCCATGCTTAACCAATAAAGAGACCTCATGCAAATCGTTTCCGTAATCTTTTCGCTCGGCATTTTGATCCTCGTGGGGGTGTTTCTCTATGCACCCTTTCTTGAAAGACGCGCGCGCCGTGTCACTGAGGAGGAGCATGAAACCTCCTCGCTGCTGGCAGAACGCGAACGCGTTGTAAATTCCCTGCAAGAACTTGAAAATGATTATCAACTCGGGAAAGTCCCCGAGGAAGATTACCCTGTCCAGCGCACCAACCTGTTACAAAAAGGCGCTGATATTCTTCGCAAGCTCGATGAACTTGAACCCGTAAAAGCCCAGAACGACAAAGACGCTCGCATTGAACGCGCCCTGGCAGCGCGGCGCAAGAACGGCTCCAGTTCAGAAGGCACACTCACAGATGATGAAGTTGAATCCATGATCGCTTCACGCCGCAAAGGCCGCAAGGCAAAATCTGCCGGGTTCTGTCCAAAGTGCGGCAAGCCAGTAATGACCTCGGACAAATTCTGTCCATCCTGCGGCAAGACACTTTCGTAATTCGTACTGCGTATTGCCTAATTCCAATTATGTAGCACGCAAGATTATCAATGGAATGATTTCAATGAAATTTCGCATCGCCTTACTCGTCATACTTGCAACACTGCTCACAGCTTGTAATCTCACATTAGCCGAGGATGTCACGCCGCCGCCCGGTTACGTTGCGCCCACCCCCCTGCCAACGCTGGGACCGTTATACCCCGCGCAAACACCGAGCGTGGAAAATGGTGCAATGATCTATGTTGAAAAATGCGCTCCCTGCCATGGTGATGCAGGTTTGGGTGACGGGCCGCAAGGCATTCAACTGGGTGTGACCGTCCGTGCGTATGGTCTGCCTGAAATTGCACGACCAGCCTCCCCGGCGCAGTATTACACCGCTGTCACTCGCGGTAACATCGAACGCTTCATGCCGCCGTTTGCAAGTCTGAACGATCAACAACGCTGGGATGTGGTTGCCTATGTATTGACCTTGCACACCACACCTGAACAGATCGCAAAAGGCAAAGAACTCTTTGAAGCCAATTGCGCAAACTGTTCCACCGATTTCTTCAAGGACCAGGAAAAGATGTCAAGCTTGAGCGAGGTGGAAATAGCGCGCCTGGTTCGAGAAGGCAACGATGCTGTGCCTGCCTTTGGAGCAAATTTGGCTGATGACGATTTGTGGGCGGTTGCCGCATACTTGCGGACGCTCTCCTTCAACACCGCGCCTCTTGCCCAGCCGACAGTTGTTCCAGCCACCCAAACTCCCGTCGCCGCTGACGCAGGTACGCCATCCGCTGATGGTACGCCCATTGGCACAGAGCAAGCCGCGGCTGGGAGCGAAGCGACTCCCGTTATCCAGGCGGGCTTTGGCAAGATCAGCGGTTCGATCGAGAATAAGGCTGGCAGCGGATATCCCTCTGATCTAGTAGTTACACTGCATGGTTTCGATCACGGCAGCACAGATCCTAGTGCCGGACCGCAGGAAATCCTGACACAGGATGGCACCCTCAACGCCGATGGAACCTATTCATTCGAAAATATCGAAATGCCTGAGGGACGTATCTTCCTGGTGGAAGCCTCTTACAGTGGCGTTAGCTTGCAATCAGAAATGGGTATCGTGGAAGCCGGGCAAAACGCGCTTGTGATCTCCCCGATTGCTTTGTATGAATTGACCGCAGATACTTCAGCCCTCGCGATCGATCAACTGCACTTGTTCGTTCAAACAAGCGGCGAAGACAAATACGAAATCCTGGCATTGTATACTTTCCGCAATACTGGTGATGCCATCATTACTGTTGAACTGACGTCGCAACAAACCGAGATCCCATTCTTAAAATTCTTGCAGGGTTCAGAAGGGCTCGGCTATGAAGCAACACAAGATAGCGCGCCGTTCATCAGCATGAACAACGGATTTGCCATGGCACCCAACGAAACGCCTTATGGCATTCTGGCATATTCATCCATCGCCAAAGCAAAAGAAACTACCATCACCCAGGAATTCAGCCTGCCCGCAACTGCGGTGCGCATCTTCCTGCCCGATGGCATGGAAGCACAGGGCGATACACTCACCGCCGAAGGCTCACAAGATGTGCAAGGCACGATCTATCAATTGTATGTTGCGAACGACATTAAGGCTGGCGATACGTTGACCTTCACAGTTTCGGGCACACCCAAAACCACTGACGCGACGAACACAGGCACAACAACTTCATCGAACAATACCTTGTTGATCGGCGCTGGCGTGTTGGGCTTGGGTCTTATCCTCGCCGGTGCGTGGATGTATTATCGTGACCGCAAGCGCACCCAGGAAGCTGACGACGAGGAAGATGATGAAGCTGATGAGGAAGAATTCGAATCCTCCGAAGAAGTGATGGATGCTATTCTTGCGCTGGACGATCTACACCGCGCCAAGAAGATCACTGAAGAGGCTTATCAAAAACGCCGTGCTGAGTTGAAAGAAATTTTGAAAGGGATGATGTAGAACTTGTAGGGGCGGGGTTTCCCCGCCCGCAAATGGGGCGAGAGGACCTCGCCCCTACATCAACAACCTTATGATCACCGTCAAAAAACTCGTCAAACGTTTTGGTCTAAAAACCATCCTGCGCGGATTGGACTTTGAGGTTCAACCGGGTGAGTTCGTTGCGTTACTGGGTCCGAACGGCGCCGGGAAGACGACCTTCCTGCGCATTCTGTCATCACTATCACGCCCATCAGTAGGCGAAGTCCATGTGGCTGGCTATCGTTTACCCAATGAAGCGGCACAGGTCCGTGCGCGGTTGGGTGTGGTCTCACATCTCCCCCTCCTTTACGGTGACCTCACAGCCGAAGAAAATTTAAAATTCTACGCGCGCATGTATAACATTCAAGAACAAGACCTGCGCATTACCGAAGTCCTTGAAATGGTTGGGCTGGAACCTCGCCGCCGTGACCTGGTCCGCACTTTCTCGCGCGGCATGCAACAACGTCTCGCTATCGGGCGGGCTGTGCTCCACGATCCCGATGTGATGTTGTTTGATGAACCCTACACTGGTCTTGACCAGGACGCATCGTCCATGCTGGATACGGTACTCAAGACCGTCGCCGCACAGGGCCGCACCGTAGTGATGACATCTCATGATCTGGCACGCGCTGAAGAACTAGCCACCCGCTTTGATATTCTTTCACGCGGCGTGATCACCGCTTCGATCACGCGCAAGCAACTGAAGAAGAGCAATCTGCTCACATTCTATAAACAGGCAATGGTGGGTTGATATGGCTGTCAAATCTACAACTACAAACCAAAGACCCCAGACCCTCGACCGCGGTCAATCTGGAAGTTTTTTCAAAGCAGTTTCTGCCGTTGTCTGGAAGGACCTGCAAGCGGAATTTCGTTCCCGCGAACTTTTCTCAGCGATGCTGGTCTTTTCCCTGCTCATCATTTTGATCTTCAACTTCGCGCTCGAACTGGATATCAAAACACGGCAATCGGTCACGGCTGGTGTGCTATGGGCAACCTTTGCCTTTGCAGGCACGCTCGGACTCAACCGTTCCATGGCGATCGAAAAAGACCGCGGCTGTCTGGATGGCTTGTTGCTCGCCCCTGTTGACCGCTCTGCGATCTATTTTGGAAAAATGATCAGTAACCTGGCGTTCATGTTGATCGTGGAAGTGATCATCCTGCCGGTTTACAGCGTGCTCTACAACGTCAATCTGTTCCAGCCTGGTTTGTTGATGGTCATCCTGCTGGGCTCGATCGGCTACGCGGGTGTCGGCACGTTGCTTTCAGCTATGTCCGTGCAGACGCGCACACGCGATATCCTGTTGCCCATCCTGCTATTCCCGGTCATCATCCCGGTTTTGCTGTCAGCGGTCAAAGCCAGCAGCGGATTTCTGGATGGCGTTGAACTCTCCGAGATCATTTTGCCGATCAATCTCCTGATCGTGTACGATATCATCTTCATCTCGCTGGCGTTCATGTTCTTTGAATATGTTGTTGAAGAATAAATCCTAATTTTAAAGGAGTATCTATGCAAACCAAACCCGTTTTATTGAAAATCCTTGACGTGCTTGCTATTGTCCTGCTCGGCGTTTCAACTTACTTCGCGCTGGTCAAAGCCCCCACCGAATTGGTGATGGGCAATGTCCAACGCGTGTTCTACTTCCACATTGGCACGGCATGGACAGCCTTGATCGGCTTCCTGTTCACCGCCGTCCTCAGTGTGATCTATTTGGTAACCAAAGATCTAAAATGGGATCGCTATCAAGTAGCAGCAATTGAAGTGAGCCTGGTATTCTTCTTCATCACCATTGTGCTCGGTTCCATTTGGGCGCGCCCCGCCTGGAACACCTGGTGGACCTGGGATCCCCGCCTCACTACTGCCGCCATCACGGAGTTGATCTACATTGCCTACTTCATGTTACGCCAGGGTATTGATGACCCCGACCGACGCGCGCGCTTCGGCGCAGTCTATGCTTTGATCGGCGGTGTCAGCGCCCCCATCACCTTCTTCGCCATCCGCTTGTTCCGCACGATCCACCCGGTTGTGATCAGGGGCGGCAATACAGAGGCGCAGGGTGGTTTTGATATGACCCCTGACATGCTCACCGCGATGTTCATGGCTTTGATCGCCTTCACGGTCATCTTTATTGACCTATACTGGAACCGCATCCGCCTTGGCAATTTGGAAGACAAGGTCGAGCAGTTGAAATTAAAAGTGACAATGTAAAGGAAGTACAGAAAATGTTCTTAGAAACCACCACAAACACAGATGGTTACATGATCGCTGGATACGCAGTCGCATTCATCGTGATGGCTCTATATGTCGCGAGTATGTACCTCCGCAGCCGCAACCTAAACCGCGACCTGACCTTGCTCGAGGAGTTGGATAAACCCGTCGCCCCGGTAGAGGTCAGTCAACCCAAGCCGAAGAAAACGGCAAAACCTGTAACCAAAAAGACAGGCAAAAAATAGCCCAAAGGAAGAGAGTCCGCTATAATAAGAGCGGACTTCTCTTTTTTATGAAACGCGACAACGAGATTCGGATCAAGCGTGGACCCCTGCTTTTAATGCTGAGCCTGCTTCTGGTTTTAGCAGGCAGCGCGTTCGCGTCCACCTCACGAGGAGTTGCTGCGCCTTCGAATACCCCTCCCGGCCCCGACAGGTTTTCCATCGTCACTGTAGATTACACCAAATATTTCTGGTGGCTGATCGAATGGGATCAAAGCGATGTGTTCTGCAAGATCGAAATCGATCACGAAGGTCTGCCCACCCCCGGCGATATTTATATTGATTGTGACGAAAATGTATACGATACCTGGGTGGAGCAAAAACCGTGTACCGAATTGGATACGAAGTTGTGCAAGGGTTTCTATGCTGTACTGGTGGGCAAGGAAGCGGCAAAAAAAGATATTTCTACAAAGCTGGCTGCACCCATTGTTCAGGTGTCGCTGGAAAATTGCAGCCCCGTTTATACATCGTCCACCAATATCTGTGAGACCGACCCCGTTTTGGTTTTAACAGGCATTGAACCATTGCCTGGATATACGATCACTGGCATTGAGGGTTTGTATGAAAACCAGCCATTCAAATGCGGAGCCGTATGTAGGTTAAGACTCCCTGCCACAAATGAAGATGGGTTTACGCTGCAATTCTGGGCATATTCAAGTTACGGTGATAGCAGTGAGACTTTCAGCGCATTGGTACGCACAGCCCAAACCAACGCTGGTAATCCCGATCAATCCTTCTGGTATGTGGATGTGTTGAGTGACCAGTGGGCGGGCGTGCCGCTGGCTAGTTGCGTAAAAGACTGGGGGGTGTTACCGCCCATTGGCGGACCACCAGCATGGTTGAGTACCCCCACTGAAAGTGAAACGCTCGGCACCGATGTGCCTTATAGCTATCTTGCTGCGAACCTGATCCGCAAGGGCGCCGTGGACGCAAGCTATTGCGCAGACGGCGGCGTGTTAACTGATGGCGTCGCCTCGGCTTGCGGCATGGAAGCGGCACGTACGGCGGTAACCGGCTGGCAAAATCAGTTCGACGGGTTGATTTTGAATGTGGCAAAAAATTCGGGCGTACCAGCACACCTGCTGAAGAATCTATTCGCGATAGAAAGCCAATTCTGGCCCGGCGCCAACACGAAAAGTGACGTGGGACTTGGTCAATTAACCGAACAAGGCGCCGATACCACGTTCATGTGGAACCCGCCTTTCTTTTATCAATTCTGCCCGCTTGTGATGGATTCAGGCGACTGTAAAAAGGGCTATCTGGGTTTGGATGATAAGCAACAGGAATATATGCGGCTGGCTCTGATCAATGCGGTGAATGCAGATTGCGAAGATTGTCCGCTGGGGATCGATACTGACCGGGCGAATTTCAGCATCAGCGTCTTTGCGCAAACTCTGCTCGCCAATTGCGGACAGGCTGGTCAACTGGTCAAGAATTTCACCGGCGGCGCAGCGGGCAAATCGGCAACCTATGAAGATCTCTGGAAGTTAACCCTGGTCAATTACAATGCCGGACCTGGATGCCTGGGTGATGCACTGGACGCAACCCAGATCGCAAAGCAAGATCTAACCTGGGAAAATATTTCCACACACTTCTCCCCCGCCTG
>CAZMQE010000035.1:6953-18449 GCA_964568115.1 uncultured Anaerolinea sp. | reverse complement strand
ATCGCATCGTGCCGATCTATGCGCTCACCGAAAAGGTCAATCAAAAGTGGCTGCGTAATTTGATGAAGCAGGTCATTGAATATTGGGCGCGTGCGGTTGCCGATGCGTTGCCGCAAAGTGTGCGCAACTCTGCCAATGTCATTCCGCTTGGCGAAGCCTTACTGCAAATCCATTTTCCCGATTCGCAGGAGAAGCTCAAAGCCGCGCGTGAACGTCTCGCCTTCGACGAAATCTTTTATTTGCAAATGGGAGTTCTGCGTCAGAAGCGTGACTGGAAATCTGTGGACGCGCGCCGCTTCCCGATCTCGGACGAGTGGCTTGCTTCGCGTTTAGAGGCTTTACCTTTCACCCTAACCTCTGCCCAACAAACCGCCATCGCAGACATTCGCGCCGACCTTGACTCGGGCAAACCCATGAACCGACTTCTGCAGGGCGATGTGGGTTCAGGGAAAACCGTAGTAGCGGCTTTAGCCGCTGGCGTGATAACAAGCAATGGCGCCCAAGCCGCCATCATGGCGCCGACGTCCATTTTGGCTGAACAACATTATCGCAACTTCACAAACCTACTCAAAGATATTTTGAAACCCCTAGAGATTCGTTTATTGGTTGGTGACACATCCGAAGCCGAAAAAGAAGAGATCCGCAACGGACTGGCGAACAACACCATCAAGATCGTCATCGGCACACACGCTGTCATCGAAGGACCAGTGCAATTCCAAGATTTGCAATTCGCTGTGATCGATGAACAACATCGCTTCGGCGTTGAGCAACGTGCGGAGCTCAGAAGCAAAGGCACGAATCCACATTTGCTGGTGATGACTGCCACACCGATCCCGCGCTCCCTCGCTTTGACCTTATACGGCGACCTCGATATTTCCATTATGAACGAAATGCCCGCCGGACGCCAACCCATCAATACCTATGTGCTGCGTCCGCAGGAACGTGAGCGTGCCTTCACGTTACTGCGCGGTCAGATCAAAGATAAAAAGCAGGCGTTCATCATTTATCCCTTGATCGATGAAAGCGAAAAGATCGAAGCCCGCGCTGCCGTCGATGATTACGAAACGCTCTCAAAAGAAGTCTTCCCCGATTTGAAACTTGGTTTACTCCATGGACGCATGCGTCCCGCTGAAAAAGATGACGTCATGCTCAAGTTCCGCGATAAGAAATTTGACATCCTCGTTTCAACGACCGTTGTTGAAGTCGGTGTGGATGTTCCGAACGCCACTGTGATGGTCATCGAAGGTGCTGATCGCTTTGGTTTGGCACAACTCCATCAATTGCGTGGGCGTGTCGGGCGCGGTTCTGATCAATCGTATTGTTTGCTGATCCCAACCCACGAAGATAAATCTGAGAACGAACGTCTGCAAGCTATGGCAGAGTCAAACGATGGCTTTGTGCTCGCTGAAAAAGATTTGCAGATTCGTGGTCCCGGTGAATTTTTGGGCA
Organism: uncultured Anaerolinea sp.; assembly: GCA_964568115.1. Classification (GTDB taxonomy): domain Bacteria; phylum Chloroflexota; class Anaerolineae; order Anaerolineales; family Villigracilaceae; genus Defluviilinea. The sequence goes on along the minus strand of CAZMQE010000035.1, from coordinate 17,000 downwards.
CACGTCAATCGGGATATGCAAGTGGTCTGCGTATGGCGAGCATCACCGATGTGAAGCTGATCGAGAAAGCCCGCACTCAGGCGCAAAAATTATTTGAGCAGGATGCGGACCTATCCAAACCCGAAAACTCTCTCCTCGCCGAAGCCTTTGGAAGATTCTGGGGCGAAGGCAAGGGGGATGTGAGTTAATACGGTGCAGACCATTGAAAATTTATGAAGATGGTATCTAAATCCAAAAAGTTATTGTGGGCTGTTGGTTTCTCGGCGGTGGTTTGTTCTTTTCTTTGGGCTCTCATAAAGCTGGAAAACACTTACCATCCAATTACCACTCAAGAGGCAGCGATTCAGATGGCAGTCGCGTTCTTGAAAAGGGAAAGTATTAATGTTGACCCAGCAACTGCCAATGTTATTTTCTTGTTTGGAAAGTGGAACGTAAACTTTTTTGTAAATCCATCTGTTCGTCCAGCCTCTATTCTCATTAGAATAAATCCGATTACGGGCAGCGCTGAGATGGTCCATCTTAAGTAGTCTCACAAACTGTCTAATAAAATTGTATATGTGTTGAGGAAAATAAATGGTCAGAGCTTTATTCCCCGGAACATTCGACCCCATCCACTACGGTCACATCGATATTGCCTCACGCGCCTCACGTATTTTCGATGAGTTGGTGATGGCTGTTTACGATAAGCCGTTGAAATCATTGATGTTCTCCCCCGAAGAACGTATTGGGTTAGTGCAGGAAGCCTTTAAAGATAATCCCAAGATCAAGGTCATGGGCTACAGCGGATTAACTGTTGACTTTGCCCGTCAGATCGATGCACAGGTGATCACGCGCGGTTTACGTGTCTTCTCCGATTTTGAGTTTGAGTTCCGTATGGGCTTGGCAAATCAACGGCTTGCCAACGATATCGAAACCGTTGCCTTTATCACCGCTGAACAACACACCTTCCTTTCATCGAGCACGGTCAAAGAAATTGCTTCCCTGCAGGGCAATGTTTCAAGCATGGTTCCGCCCTTTGTGGAAAAAGCGCTCAAAGGCAAGGTCCACAACCTGGGTGATTCACATTCGCCCCCGAATGCGTTGAGGGATTAGTAAGGCGGATTGGCAATCCGCCCCCACGAAATTTGCGATAGAATTAGAGTCATCCGTTTCACGGAGGCATTTATGGATATTTTGCAACTGATCGACCGGCTCGAAGAACTCTTTAACCAGAGCAAAAGCATTCCACTCACCCGCAATGTGATGGTGGATGAAGATCGCATGTTGGATATCATTGACCAGATGCGCATTGCCATCCCGGAAGAGGTGAAAAAGGCGCAGCAGCTACTCGGTCAACGTGACCGGGTGCTTGCCCAGGCTCAGGAAGAAGCCAATCGTACCCTCGAGATCGCCCGCCAAAAAGCCGACCAGCTTGCTTCCAAAGAAATGGTAATGCAGGAAGCCCAACGTCGTGCTGATCAGATCCTCACCCAGGCGCGCACCGATGCTGAACATGTGCGTGGCGATGCTGATGATTATGTTCTAGATAGCCTCACCCAACTTCAGACTGAGCTCGAGCGGATCACCAATCAAGTTGCCAACGGCATTCGCACCGTCAACGAGGAGCAGTCCCGCCGTGCGACTGCTTCAACAGCGTCAGTAGATAAGTAAAATATTGGAAACAAAAAGTCCTCGCTGATAAAAGCGAGGACTTTTTTGTTGTCTATGATACAACTTGGGGCTTGCGCTTCTTTCTCAGCCCGAACCTGTCAGCTGTTCGCGAAGCGGCTCTGTGGCTGAATGTTTTACACGGCGGGCTTATAGCCCAAAAACATTTTGACATAGATATCTGAACTAAAAGAGATCTGAACGTTACGCGATTTCGCCTCTGCGATCGCCTGTCTTATTTTTTCAATGCCAGCCTGATATACATCTTCGCTGAGTAAGGCCAGTTGTGAACTGGCATTCTGTTTCAGGAATGGGTCGTGAAAAACACCCTCATCCATATGGATGTTCAAGATATGTTCCGCGTTTTGTGAGTCGCTGTTTTGAAAACCAGCGCTTGTCATCCACTGCAGTAACGACCTGCCTGCCGGATAGCGCCGCAGGTCATTATCATAAACGCCTTCAAAATAATCATAGATGTACCACTTGCTTGTCCCTTCATGCGGGTCGTGCCCGATGATAGCCAGCGCGCCGCCTGGTTTGAGCACGCGAAATGCTTCCATGATAAAGGCTTTATGATCGCCAAAATGATGGATGGCATCCACTACATACACGAGATCAAAAGCCTTATCTTTGTAAGGGATTTGAACAGCTGTGCCATTCGTTAATTTCAGCGGCGCAGGCTGTTGCTGTGCCTGCTTAAGCATGCCAAACGAATAATCAAGCCCAAATACGTTTGCGGCGTTCTGGTGTAAGAGATTAAGCCAGTAACCGGTCCCGCTGCCGATCTCGAGGATGGATTGAGCATGTAGTTGTTTTGTCAGGTTCAGCAGAGCTTGTCCGCGTTCCCACTGCTGCGAACCCGCATAGCGCTGGTTATATTCATGCGCGATCTGGTCGTAATTTAGAATTAACTTGTCCATGCCTTATTGAAAAGGCAAAGCTAGATTTTCTTACTGTGTTAACCGTTTGCGTTCGTGGGTTAGCCCCTGTAGGTGGCAGTCTCCAGCGCCAGCGCATGCCTTTTGGAGCGGCAAATCAAATTACTTTAATTGGCTGTTGTTTGGGGTGTTTTAGATACTATCAATAAAACTGATAGCATTCCTGCGCCAAGCGATGCGAGCACAATGATTGACAAACTCGCTCCCTGGGTGAAGATCGACAACACCGCCAACAAGATTACTGCAGCTACTCCCGCAATTGAACTACGCCACCAGGACAAGTTCAAGAATTTAGGATCGATTGCCGAAGTTGTCAATACATAGCCGCCGGTTAGAAGCAGTAACTCCAGGGCGAATACCTCCCAGAAGTTTTGATTTCGTATGGAAGCATTTATAAATATTTCCCAATTTTGATTCTCGATGAAGAAACGGATACCATCTAAAAGCACAATTACCGCCATAAAAAGAAAGACGCTGGGAGTAAACCCGGTCAAGGCGTTTTGAAGAGCCATTCTTAAGTTTGTTTTCATTGGATCATTCCTTTTGCTGAGTAGAGATGTAGCCCAATTCATCCGTGAATTGAACCTGTCGCTATTGTCAGCAATTTTCCCCATGCTTGCAACTGTGGAATGCCCGAGTATTTCGGTTTTAGCCTGACCTGTGGTATTCCCTAGTTTCAAGATCAACTCTACGCGGGAGCTTACTTGATATTTGGCGTAAATGTTTTTTAAATGAAATTCAACGGTACGGTTGGAAATGCCAAGCGCTGAAGCAATCAACTTATTGCTTTTGCCTTGCAGTAGAAGTTTTACAACTTCCCATTCGCGATTGGTCAATTGATTAATTTGTGCCATAACGTTTTTTCCTTCTTACTTGGCTTGTTGTATCAAGAGCAGCCCAACTACCCTGTAAGCTGCAGACTGTTATGACCATACTCCATTAACTCGATCTGGTTGCCATCGGGGTCTGCGATCCATGCCTGGCGGGAGTTATCCATGCCCATGGAAATATCGGTAACAGCGACGCCTTTGCTTTTCAATGCCGCACAGAACTCATCTAATCCGGTGACTTCAAGACAAAAATGTTTATAGCGTGTGCCGATGGTCAATTCTGCCACCTGTCCGCCCCAGACCTCTGCCGCCATGGCTTGATCGAAGAACTCAAGGAAGGTGGAATTGCCGCATTCAAAATAGTAGCCAAAAGGCTGACCCTGCTTGTTATCCAGGGTGAATTTGATTTTCATGCCCAGTTTGTTGACATAGAAATCAATAATTTTGGAAAGGTCGTTCGTTACAAAATTCAGGTGTGCAAGTTGGCGTATCATGGGTTTCTCCATTCATGTTCCATGGCTGTCAGCCACGGACGGACTTCATAGGTCAGCAGACCAGCTTGAACGGCAGGGTCTGAGGCGGCGAAGGCTTCCAATTCAGCTTGTGAAACAGCCTTTGTCGCAACCATCATTCCGCCTGCATCCTGCAAAAGGAACGGACCACCGAGTTCAAGTTTGCCTTGTTCATGTAGTTTCAAATAATGTTGAACATGCTGTTCCACGCCAACTTGTTTGCGAAAGTCGATGCCGTGTTGCCATTGTGGACCGGGCTTATGAAAGACAACATAACGAATGCGTGTGGGTGCTGGGGTTGACATATTTTGCCTCAATGGAAGTTATGAATTTTCATCCATCGCCAGAATCTCCTTAACACGCCCTACCTGTCCATCCTGCAACCGAACCTTGATGCCGTGCGGATGATTCGGGGATTTGGTGAGGATATCCTTGACGATGCCTTTGGTCAATTTGCCGGTACGCTGATCCTGTTTCAGAACAATCAATACGGTCATGCCGGGTTTGATGTTTGTGCGGGTTTGCCCGTTTATGGGGTTCATGGTTTGCGCTCGTTTAGGAAGACGGTGAAATCAAGATCGCCTGGGGATGAGCCGAAGTCTGTAAGTAACGCAGCAGCTTCACTACGGTGTTGGGTGCCGTGATTGACAACGTGCAAGAGGCAGTGCCACAAGATGCGGTCACGTTCGATGCCGGTATCGGTGGTGTAGCGCAAATGACTTTCCAGATCTGCATCGCTGAGCTTGGCAAGATAAGCGCGCATGGCGGTCTCTTCTGTGCGCCAGCGAGTTTCAATGGCAGATAGATCTGGATACTCTGCTGGTAATAATTCGGAGGCGTCATCGATCTTTTGGAATAGGGCACGCCAACTCCATTCCGCTTCGAGAATGTGGAGTAGGGTCCCATGCAACCCCCCGTATGGGAAGGAGGCAGGTTTTGTGAATTGTTCTTGTGAGATGTTCGCGCTTGCTGTCAGAAGTTTCTGGTTTGCCCAGTAATTGTATTCGTAGAGCAAATGGATATCGTGAATATACATGCAGGCTCCAGTTATTTAATGGCTGGCGGTGGAAGTGGCGGTCTGGTTTCCATTTTCCAATCCGTCATATAAGTGATCACTGCTTTGGGATGCCGGAGCAATGCGATCCAGCCGCCGCTTGACAGCCTGCCCCAAACATCTGACCCTGATGGATAATACTCGACCACCTGCGCAGATTCACCCACGTTCAAGGTCTGGCCGTTTGAGCTGCTGTCTGCTTCCGGTTTTTGTTTGATTTCTTGTTTGATGACACCAGTGACAGCCATGGGCAATTGGGGAAATGCTTCTAAAAATTCGAGATGTACCCACACCTCGCGGCTGGAGACCAGGGGCCAATACATGTCGCCGTAGGGTGGGGGCGGATCGGCTACATAGGTTGACTTTGTGTTCTTATTCCAGCCGATCAGGATGAACTTATGTACGAGATCGGGACGGGTAATGTAATTGATGCCCTCCAAGGAACCGGGGTTATTGAAATCGAATGTGTGTACCCTGCCCCAACCGTCCCTGATCTCATCCAGTGTGATGAGATTGCCACCCATGCTCACGCTTTCCAATTGAGGAAAACCTGCGCCATCGAACAGGGCGGTATTATTCGCTTTGACATAATGGAGTTTTCTGGGATTGTAATTATTGAGCAGGTTAAGGTAGCCTTCCCAGGCGGCGTTCAACTTTGTACGGTGTGTTCCCGACCCAATTTCCCGCTCCACCCAAAGCTGTACCATCTCAGGAGTTTGCAACCCCCATTTTTCTGTGGGCCACTTGGTGTCGCCTGTTCTGGATTTGTAGTTGTAATATGCCAGTTGGTAATCGTGTTTGAAACGGTAATATTGATGATTTTCGATGGGTGTTGAGGTTGGGAAGATGATCGCCCCCACGGGTGTGAAGGTGGATTCGGGTGTAAATGTACTGGGCGGTGTGGCAGTAAAGGTGGCTGTGGATGTAAATACTGGTCCCGCCGCTGCAGTTTGCGTGGATGCGGCTTCGGCGGTCTGCATGATAAACGTGCTGATCGCGTTGGGGTCAAGCGGAGCTATGGGCGCAGGCGTTGCCACAGATGGAACACATGCCATGATCAATGCAAACGTTGTGAACCAAAGCCACAGTTTTTTTCTAGGTGATTGCATGTTGTCCATTCAGGGCAGGCTAGGGTGCTGCGGTTGTGGGCGTTTCCGTTGGTGTTTCTGATGGGGTGGGTGTTAGAGTGTCAGTCGGCGTAGCAGGGAAGAGTGTGTCTGTTGGCATAACCGTAGACGGGCTGAGAGTCGGAGTCAGGGTTGGGGTGGGAGTCTGTGATGGGGTTGGGGTGGGCAGGCTGAGGGTGAGAAAGACGCGTTTTTCCGCGTAGAATTCCTCGCCGTTCATGAGGTAGATCCGCAGTGTAAGGCGGTCGCCTATGACATCCTTGAGATCCCAAGTATAGATCGTATCTGCATTTTCAAATTTATTAGTACCTTGTGTAAGGATGATCCATTCGGATGGATCGTTGCCTACGCCATATTCAAGACGCCAGCCTGTGAAGTCGCCCTTGGTGACATTGATGATGCCCTTGATGGTCAGCAGAGAGTCAGTGATGACATCGTTATCTCGGAGGGTACTAAACTCAAGCACGGGGCGTGGGTCATCAGAACTGCATTCGCGGTCAGGCGCGAAGAAGGGATTGTTCGGCATTTCGTGTGCTTCGAGCCATTCTTTGCCCTGCCCGGTGCGCAGCCATTTGCGCCCCCATTCATCTTTGACGTTCATCACGAATTCTTCTTTGGCAAAATCTTTGCAAGCATCTCCGGCAATTAAGCCGGTCCAGGTATCGAGTTGGGTTTTGACCAAAAGATCTTGCGAGCGTGGAAGTGGCGGCTGGTCGCTCGCGAATAATTCGCTGCGTTGCCCGCCCTTGCACCATGACGAAGGCTCAGCGCCTGAAACTGCACAAATGATTTTTTCAGTGATGCCTGATGGAAAAGTAAAAGGCGTTGGGTTGTTGTTGCTGACGATCGGCACAGCGAACTGCATGAATGCGGACCAAATGGGTGCCGCGCCTGAAAGACCGGTGGTATTGACCATGGGAGTGTAATCAGCATTGCCGACCCACACGCCGGTGACGAGATCGGGGGTGTAGCCCATCGTCCAGTTATCGCGATAGTCGTTGGTGGTGCCGGTTTTGGCGGCGACCTGGAACGGAAGATTCAAAAGTGAATTGCGTCCGAACATCCATGAGCGTGCATCGTTATCTGAAAGAATGGAGGAGATCAGGAAGGCATGCTCAGGGCGAATGACCTGTTCAGCTTGCGGCGGTTGATATTCAGCAATGACCTTGCCTTCAAAATCAACGATCTTCAGAATGGCAACCGGTGGGACTTTTTTGCCACTATTCGCAAACACGGAGTAGGCAGTTGTCATTTCAAGTAAGCTGACATCGCCGCCACCAAGGGTGAGAGCGAGTCCGTATTGATCGCTTGTCAGGCTGGTAATGCCCAGCCGTTCAGCCATGGAGATAAAGCCTTCTTTTTCAGGCGTGTTCGGATCATCGTAAATGCCGACAAATTCAAGCGCTTTAACCGCGGGGATATTGAACGAATTGGATAACGCCGTGCGGACGGTCATGGGTCCGTGAAATTTATCATCGTAGTTCTTGGGCACATACGGCGGGTTGGCGCCATCGGGGAACTCGGTGGGCACATCCCAAAGGAGTGTTGCGGGGGTCCAGCCTTTTTCGAAGGCGGCAATATAAGCGATCGGTTTGATGGAAGAACCCGGCTGGCGTGTGGGGCTATCAGCCATATTGATCTGACCGGCGATCGCATCGTTATTAAAATCGGGCGAGCCGACCATGGCTAATATTTCGCCAGTCGATGGTCTGATCGCAACCAGTGCGCCGTTATGCGCGTTCTTGTCGGCAAGTAAAGCCACTTGTTCAGTGACCAGCCGCTGGGCTTCGTTTTGAAGCGCCGGGTCCAGTGTAGTGTAGACGATGAAGCCGGAGCGATAGATCGTTTGCGCGTCGTACTTCTTTTCCAATTCCGCGCGGATGAAGTTGACCCAATGCGGATAACGGGCATTGATATCCGGCGAGATGAATGTGTGACCTTTCATCTCGTCCGCGGCACTCAAAGCCGCAGTCTGATCCACACAAATAGGCACTTCGCTGTTGCTGACGGTGATACAGCCGCGCTGTTGACTCAGTCCATACATGAGCACGAGCACTTGTTGCTGACGCACAAGCGTGACATCGCGGTTGGTGTACACATCATAGACTGCGGGCGATTGCGGCAAACCGGCAAGGAAGGATGCTTCAGAAAGTGTTAACTGATTGGCAGCCTTACCGAAATACGTTTCGGAGGCGGCTTCGATGCCATAGGCAAGGTTGCCGTAATAGATCTCGTTGAGATACAACTCAAGGATCTCATCCTTGGAATAGCGGCGTGTGATCTCTGCTGAAAGGATGATCTCGCGCGCTTTGCGCGAATACGTGCGTTGGGCACGTTCTTCGGGCGTCAATAACAAGGCACGGGCTAATTGTTGTGTGATGGTGGATGCGCCGCCGCCCTGCCCATCTGTGCGGTAGTTTTGCCACAACGCGCGGATGATTCCCCACACATCAAAGCCTGGGTGGGTATAAAAATCTTTGTCTTCGGTGGCAATTGTCGCGGCGACCAGTGCCGGTGAAATATTAGAGAGGGTGATAAAGGTGCGGCGTCCAGCATTCGGGTCAATGATCTCGTAAAGTGAATTCCCGTTGCGGTCGAGGATGCGTGTGGTTTCAAATTGCGAGGCGCGGCTTTTGAGATCGTTCACACTGGGGAGGGTGCGCGCGATTCTATAATATGAGATCACCAGACCCGACCCGCCAAGGATGGCAAGAATGACAATCGCAAATAAAGCAAAGATAAATCCGCGCACGAGACAGCCCCAGCCCTGACTTAGATCCAACTTCCCCATATCGATCTTCCAGGGTTGTGACTTTGGCAAGCTCGGCGGCGGGACACGCCGGGGTTGTGATTGACTGTTGCGCGGCTGGCTGGCACGTTCAGTTGTAGTTTGCGGTGAGACACGCGGACGGCTAACTTGATCATATGCCGCAGGCGAAACGCGCGTACTGCCCATATCCATTTCATCCACACGGCGCGGCAAGGGCAGATTGTCTTTATCCAAGGCAATGTGCGGCGGTGGCGTAGGTGTGCGTCGCGGCGTGCTTGATTTGGTTGTCCCCTCTGGTTTGGGAGTCTCTGCCTTCGGCGTGATGGCAGGCTCGGCGCGTGTCTCGGCTTCAGAATCCAATAAATGTTGTATTCTTTTTAGGCGGTCTTCTTCTTCGTTTTCGTTGTTGGTCATAATTCTTTCGTAGGGCGGAGTCTTCCTGCCCTTTTGTCATGATCGAACTGGGCGGCGTTCTGCCGTCCCTGAATATTTATTTCGGTTTACTCAGCACCAGTACATTCCATGTGCCGCGGTGACAGACTTCATCTTTTTGATTTTTTACTTCCAATTCGATCGAGACAGCTCCACCGCCAATGCGCGGCAAAGCCTTGGTTTCCTTTACTACCAATTCGACGTGAATGGTGTCGTTGATAAAGATCGGCTTCACAAATTTCCATTCGGTGATCTCACGGAAGACGATGACCGTGCCTTCAAGGATCCCTGTCCGCATGGCAAGACCAGATGCGATGGAGAGTCCCAGAATTCCATGGGCAATGCGCTGACCGATGGGTGTGTTCTTGCTGAACTCCGCATCGGTATGGATCTGGTTATAGTCACCCGAAAGACCCGCAAATGTTACGATATCAAATTCGGTCATTGTGCGCCCGACCGTGGTCACCTTTTGCCCGACAAAGAATTCCTCAAAATAAAGTCCAGTCATGTTAATAGTCTCCTCAGGTAAGTTTCGGTGGTCGAGTAGCTCTGAGCGGGAGCGAAGAGCGTATCGAGACCACCAATTTCGAGTGTACTTATTATTGCTTGTCTACTTGTCATTTGATGGTTTCGATACGCCCCTCAAAGTTCATTCGGGGCTACTCAACCATCGACGCATTTCAGACTAAATTATACCCTTTGACCTCCTGCCATTCTGCCCGTACAATACAGCCCAT
>CAZMQE010000035.1:2116-6853 GCA_964568115.1 uncultured Anaerolinea sp. | reverse complement strand
AGACTAAATTATACCCTTTGACCTCCTGCCATTCTGCCCGTACAATACAGCCCATGCGTGACTGGTCACTCGCCCCAGGCGACCCCCTAAGCCTCACTCTTGCGGCGGATGCACGCCTTTCCATACCTGATTACCTCAACGATCATATCTGGGAACTTGCCCTCAGCGGTGGAGAACCGCCCGCCCTCTCGCTGCGCACCACCTTTGGCTTGCGAGCCAAATCGATGCGCCTGTTTTTACGCTTCAGCGAAGGGAATAAATCCGTCAGCGATCCGTCTGCGTTCGCCTCGTCGCCAAGGGTGCGCAGGTTCTATCCGAACTTCATCAGCCTTGATTACTCGCCATTACCCAACATAGACGTATCCACTGAATACTGGGTTCCACAATCCAACGCCATCAGCGGACGTATCACCGTGGCAAATAAATCCAACGCCACGCGCAAAATCAGGCTTGAGCTGTGCGCCTTGCTGACACCGTTGAATGGGCAGGGCATGATCGCCGTGCAAATGAGCATGGTCAATGTATTGACGGGGCAAACCGATGGACTCTTCCCTGTGCTCTTTATGACCGGTGGTCCGGCGCATGGTTCCGGTTCACACCCCTCGCTCTTTCTGGATCTTGACCTGGGTCCTGGTGCCACACGTCAACTTACGTGGACACAAGCCGCAACGGATACGCTGCAAACCTCGTTCGACCTTGCGCGTCAAACCGCTGCACGCCCCTGGGAAGCCGAGCGTGCCCGCCTTGAATTGTTGAACACGAGTCAAACGATAGACATCCGCACTGGCGACAAGGATTGGGATGCAGCGTTTGCCTTCAGCCAGAACACTGCCTTTGGTTTATTCTTTCCTCCCAACACGAATCTCCCCAACCCATCCATCGTCTCTGCACGCGGACCCGATAACGGTTATTCCCCCAAAGGTGACGGTACCGATTATCCCTCCGCGTGGAATGGCCAATCGCCGCTGGAAGCCTATTATCTGGCTGAGGTGCTGCCTGCCTCAAAAGCGGCACAAGACCTGCTCATGAACTTTCTTGCCATGCAAGCCGAAGATGGCTCGATCGATGGCAAACCCGGGCTCGCTGGTCAACGCGGACGTTATCTCGCTGCGCCCATTCTTGCGAGCCTGGCATGGAAACTTTATGAAAAATCAGAAGACAAAGATTTTCTAACCAAGGTTTTCCATCAACTTCAAAAATTCTTCTGGTCATGGTTCTCCCCCGAATATGACGATGACCGCGATGGGCTTCCGCAATGGAAGCATGTTCTACAAACTGGTTTTGAAGATAACCCCTTGTTCGATGCCTGGCATGAATGGTCACTGGGCGTGAATATCTCGCAAGTCCACAGCCCGGCGCTTGAAGCGCTGTTATATAACGAAGCGGCGTGCCTGATCAAGATGGCAGAACAACTCGACGTGCATGATTCACTGGTCCTCTTGCATGAACAAGCCGCCACGTTACGCGCGTCGATTGAGTCGGCGTGGCAGGCACGCACCGGTTTGTATCATTATCGTGAGCGCGGCACAAACTCAAGCCTCGCGGGGAAAATATTAATGAAACAACAAGGCACAGGCATCATCGCGCCGAAGTTGAAATTCGAGAGTCCGATCCGCTTGTTGATCGAGGTGCAGACCCAAAGTCCAACAGCGAAGCGTCCCGAGATCCGCATTCATCAGTTCTCCACCAAGCCCGCCGATGAAATCATCGAGAGCGCTGATTATCAATGGCGTAACGGCGGTTCGGTCTACACTACGAAAAATGTTTTTTCGAAACTTGCCAAGGTCGTGGTGCGCGGCTTGGATGCTGAAGATACCGTCAGCATTAGCACGCTCGATTTCACCACCGAAGACCACACGCTCTTCACGCCGTTGTGGGCGGGCGTGCCCGATGCGCAACATGCCCAGATCATGATCGGACGTGCGCTGCTAGATGCGGGACGTTTCTATCGGCCGTACGGCGTCCCCGCCTGCCCGCTTCTGACTCAGCCGGAAGCTGAATCAGTTTCCCAATCTGTGCACCTGCCCTGGAATTTGTTGATCAGTGAAGGGCTGTTGCGTTACGGCTTCCGCGCGGATGCAACGCGCATGTTCGTACACAATATGACCGCCATCATCCAAAACCTGAAACAGAACCGTGCCTTCTTCGCGCGTTATCATGCTGAACGCGGCACGGGTATCGGTGAACGCAACGCCCTCAGCGGACTTGCGCCGGTGGGCTTGTTCATGAAAATATTGGGCGTGGAAATTCTCGCTGCCACGCGCGTCAAACTCGCAGGCGAGAATCCCTTCCCATGGGATGTGACGATCCAATACAAAGGTCTCAAAGTGATTCGGGGACAGCAGAAGACCGAGGTCGTTTTTGCGAACGGCAAGTCTGTTACCGTAACCGATGTTGAACCGACGATCGTTTCGTTATAAAAAATTATGGACCAAAAAATCAATAAACCTTTTTTTGAGAAATACGAATTCGTCATTCCGCTGGCGTTGTTCATCGTATTCCTCGCACTAACCCTGCCCGGTATTTCATGGGGCGCACCCAGCACCTGGCATCCGGATGAGATCGTTGTGCGTTCGATCAAAGCCTTGGTTGAACCGGGGTATCGATTCGATGAAGGCAATTACGATTACCCCACCCTGCCGCAATATGCAATGTATGCGTTGGGCAAGCTCGTGCTGGCATTGGGCTTCACAGATGTGCTTGTTCCAGCGCGGATTCTCTCCGCGGTCCTCGCGGGGCTGACAGTTGTAATGGCGTATATTCTTGCCCGGCGTGTGGGCGGGAGTGTGTCTGTAGCCGGGCTGAGCGGATTACTTTTGATCTGCGTCAGCGAGATGGAACACAACGGACGTTATGCCCACAACGACATCTTTCTGGTCTTCTTTACGACGTTGGCAGTTCTGTGTGTGGTGGAATACTTCAGGGGACAAAACAAGCTTTGGTTGTATGCCTCCTTGATCGCAGTGGGCATGGCAGCCTCCTGTAAATATATTGGCGGCAGTCTGGTTATCCTGCCGGTGGGCGTCTATTTGCTTGAACAGCGCTATAACCTGCGAAAACAACCCCTTGCGATTTTTGAAACCCTGTTCGTCGGCGGTGCGTTGACCTTTTTGGGCTACGCCGTAGGTACGCCTAAGGCATTATTCTGGATGACGTACTACGTTAAACGCCTGCTCCCGGCTTTGAACTGGCAGGTAGGCTACGGCAGACAGCCCGGCAGTGTGCGCGGCTTCCTGGGGCAATACGGCGTCATGGCAAATGGGCTGGGGCTGGCGCTGGTTTTACTTTTCGCCGCCGCCTTCATTTGGACGTGTTATCAGCTTGTCAAAAGTCAACGCGCGGGCGAGCTAAAACAAGGCTCGCAAATGGGAATGCGCGGCATCGTGTTATTCGCCATCCTTGTGCTTGACCTGCCCATGCTCGCATCCTACAATTATCAGTTGCGCTACTTCCTCACCCTGATGCCGTTGCTCGCAGTACTGAGTGCTTTTTTGATCGAAGCCATGTATAACAGAACAGCCCAGATCGGAAGATCTTATTCCATGCTGGTGAGCGGCGGCGTTGCGTTGATTGTTTTGTATTCACTTGGACGGATCCTCAGTTTGATGTTGTTGGTCATAAACGATGCGCGCATCCCTGCCAGTGCGTTCATAGCGACATTACCCACTGGCACATCGCTTGAACACACTTATTATCCGCCCACGATCCCGGAAGAACATTTCGAGCGTGAGCATAACTATCCCATCTATTTTGTAAAAGGGAACGAACCCATACCCACCTCGAAACAATTTAAATATGATGATGGAGAAAATGGTTTGGATAACCGCCTGACTGATTACCTGGTCGTGGATAGTTTTACCGCTGACAAGTTCAACGATCCATATGCCTGCGCCAGAATGCCGGTGGAATGTGATTTCTTCAAACAACTTGCCACAGGGCGCTCGAAGCATTATCAGTTACTGAAAGAATTTACCTACACTCTGCCGCCCTATCTGCCACAGATCAATTTCCTGTTCACCAACCCAACCATCCGTATTTACGAAAGGATCAAATGAACGATTTTCGTTCCGGCTTTATCGCCATCATCGGTCGCCCGAATGTTGGCAAATCAACATTGGTCAATGCACTGCTAGGTCAAAAGATCGCTGCGGTTTCACCCAAGCCGCAGACCACGCGCAAGCGTCAATTGGGGATTCTCACCGCGGATAACTATCAACTCGTTTTTGTAGATACGCCCGGTCTGCATATGGCGCGTCATAAACTTGGTCAGTTCCTCAACAAAGAAGCGGAAGACTCTCTCGCTGGCGTGGATGTGGTCGTCTGGCTCGTGGATATATCTACCCGACCATCTGAGGAGGACAAACAGATCGGACTCCTGCTGACAAAACTCCCGCGTCGGACTCCGCTGGTGCTGGCTGCCAACAAAATGGACCTTGTCTCCGCTGAAGCTTTGACTCGGAATCTCGAAGCGTATCAGGCTTCGGTGAAGAAGGATGCGAAGGTCATATCCATATCCGCCGCGCAGAATCAGAATCTCGATGAGTTGGTCGAGTTGCTGGTGTCGTTGAGTCCGTTTCGCGCGCCGGAGTATGATGAAGATCAGGTCACGGATTCGTTTGAACGCGATATCGCCGCGGACTTGATCCGTGAGGCGTGTTTAATTAATTTACGTGATGAAGTGCCGCATGGTGTGGGCGTGCGCGTGGATGAATTTACCGAACGCGAAAACGGGATGTT
>CAZMQE010000035.1:0-2016 GCA_964568115.1 uncultured Anaerolinea sp. | reverse complement strand
AGGGGTTTGAAACCCTCGCCCAATGCTTCGTGCGCCACACCGATGACCATAAAAGCGAGCGGGTCAGCTTCGTGGACAATTGCTTTCAACGTTGCGACTTCTGCGCGCGTGATGACACAATACAACACCGGGCGCGCTTCGCCGGTATAAGCCCCCGCCCCTTCAAGGATCGTCACGCCGCGCTCGAGCTCCTCCATTACACGATTGGAGATGACATCCACTTCTCTTGTGATGATCATCGCCGTACGGACCGTGCCACCGCCCTCGAGCACAGTTTCAGAAACCAGACCGCTGACGTATAACGTGATCATGGCGTATAGCGCATTCTTCCAGCCGAAGACAAAACCTGCGCCGAGAATGACCGCGGTATCCACGATGAGATAACTTTGGGTCATCGAGATGCCGCGCCAGTTGTTGAGGATGCGCGCGAGAATGTCCGAGCCGCCGCTGGTGCCGCGCGCGCGATAGACGAGTCCGTAGCCGATACCGCTGACGATGGCGCCATAGAGTGAGTTCAGAAAAATGTCGCCCTGTAGATCTGCGATGAGTCTTGTCCCGGCGCCGTTCTCAGCAAAGAGGGCGGTCTTTAATAACAGGTCGGTGAAGATGGAATACGTGAAGATCGCAAACGCTGTGCGGAATGCGAAACGGCGTCCGCCGAGGAAGCGCCAGCCGAGCAGAAACAACGGGACGTTGCCGATCAACACCATCAAGCCGATGGGCCAGCCGGTGAAGTGATTGATCAACTGCGAGATGCCGCTCACGCCGCCCGAAGCGAGATTCGCCGGGACGAAAAATATCCGCAAGCTGAACGCCTGGATAACGGAGCTCAGTCCGATCAATAGATAATCGCGGATGGTGGGGAAATATTTTTTCATGCATTCCTTTTGCATGTCATTGCGAGGAGGATGCTCTTCCCGACGAAGCAATCCTCTCGCGAAGGCGGAGATTGCTTCGTCGCAACAAACGCTCCTCGCAACGACATGAATTAATCCAATATTCCAACACCTGCTAATTTTTCGATCACACCCACCACTGCAGAGTTATCCAACTCGCCCATGCCCTGGTCGATCATTTGTTGGAATAGCTTTGTGTTTTCAACCGTGCCAGAGATGGGGATATCATATTCCTGTGCGGTTTCGAGAATGATCTTCAAATCCTTGAGCTGCATGTGTGCCTTGAAACCAGGGTTACGATTGCCAGCGAACAAACGTGGCGGTTTGACATCGAGCGTCCAGCATTGGGCGGCGCCGCCTTTGATGGCGTCCACTACTTTTTGAGGATCGACACCGGCTTTCTTGGCGAAGACCAGCAGTTCACCCATGGCTACCATCTGTGCGGCGACCATGATCTGATTCGCAGCCTTGGCAACCTGCCCCGCACCCGCATCACCGACGTGGGTCACGGTCTTGCCCATTGCCATGAGCACTGGCATCGCTCTTTCCAATGCGGACGTGTCACCGCCGACCATGATGGTGAGCGTCCCATTGCGTGCGCCGATGTCACCGCCGGAGACAGGCGCATCCAGGGCGAACATATTTCGTTCGGCGAGTTTTTCCGCGATCATACGTGCGGACGCGGGTTTTATGGTTGAGTTATCAATAACAATAAGTCCATGATGCGCGCCATCGATGATGCCCTTTTCGCCGAACACAACTTTTTCCACATCGGGTGTATCGGGTAGATTGGTGAAAACGATATCCACTTGCGCGGCGACCACGGCCGGCGTGGATGCGGCGATCGCACCTTCGGCAACCAATTCCTCCACAGCGGCGTGTGAACGATTGTGAACAACAAGCGGGAATCCTGCTTTGAGAATATTGCGGGCAATGGACTTGCCCATTAATCCCAGACCGATATATCCAACTTTGAGCATGCTGACTCCTTGGCAAAATGATTTGGAGATTATAACGCGGCCCCCTCCGCCCTGCGGGCACCTCCCCCAAATCCGACGAACTTCAGTCGGATTTGGGGGAGGCTGGGTGGGGGTAGTTAGCCAAAAACAAAGAACCTGCC
>CAZMQE010000034.1:2787-18509 GCA_964568115.1 uncultured Anaerolinea sp. | reverse complement strand
TGCTCGTCTATCAAGGCTGGACGTACTACATGTTCCGCAAACGCATCAGCACTGATAAAAAAGAGCTGGTCTATTAGTCTCACTCAGACCGGAGCAAGCGCCCCGCATAAGTGCCTTGCTCCGGTTCTTTTTTTCTTATTCGCGTCACATATTTAGGACAAAACATCCCAAATAAAGAAGGAGTGTTCCATGGCTAAAATTGTTGTTATCGGAGCAGGATTTGCTGGGCATACTACCGCCCTATATTTAGGAAGCAAACTAGGTAAAAACCATGACATCACGGTGATCAGCAATCGCGATGTATTCGGCTATGTTCCATCATGGGTGTGGGTCGGGGTTGGGCACATGAAACCCGAAAAGACCGTCTTCAAACTTAAGTCAGTCTATGATCGCAAACATGTTAAATTCGTTCACGCCGCAGCAAAAGAGATTCACCCGGACGCAGGCGATCAATATGTATTAGGTGATGAAGTTGGCACAGGCAAAGAGGTGCGCCTTGATTATGATTACTTAGTCATCGCACCGGGACCGTTGCTAAACTTTGCGGGCACACCCGGGCTTGGACCAGAAAACGGTTTCACTCATTCGATTTGTTCCCTACCCCATGCAATCAAGACTCGCGATGCGTATCTTACCTTATGCGAACGCATGCAAAAAGGCGAGCAGGTCAAGATCGTCATCGGTACAGGTCACCCCGCTGCAACTTGCCAGGGGGCGGCATTCGAATATATCGTCAACGTTCACAAGGATCTGGTCAAGAAAGGCTTGCGTGACAAAGCCGATATCTTATGGCTTTCGAACGAACCCGCCTTGGGCGATTTCGGTGTCAATGGTGTACAGATCAAACGCAATGGTATTATGCTCAAGAGCGATGAGTTCATCAAGGCTGTTTTCAATGATCACGGCATTCGTTATCAAGTCCAGACCGGTGTCACAAAAGTTGAAGATGGCAAGATCCACTGGCAGAATTACGAGGGCGAAGAAGGCACAACTGACTTCGATTTCTCGATGCTCATCCCGCAGTTCAAGGGTCAACCATTCAAATACATTGGCAAGGATGGATCGGATATTTCCTCCAAATTGGTCAATCCAGCTGGGTTCGTCTTAGTGGATGGAAAATACGGTCTGCCCTACCCTGAGCTTGCTCAAACGCCCGAAGCCTGGCCCGCACATTACAACAATCCAACCTACCCAAACGTTTTCGCAGCTGGCATCGGTTTCGCTCCTCCCGGACCCATCTCCAAGCCGTTCACCAACAAGAACAACCTGCTCATTGCCCCCGCCCCACCGCGGACTGGTATGGTCAGCGGTGTGATCGGACGCGTGGTTGCCATGAACATTGTCGACCTCATTGAAAAAGGCACAATGACCCACAGCGAGCGTATGACCGAGATGGTCGCGGCTTGTATCGCATCCATGGGCGATAATCTCTGGGATGGCAACGCTGTCACCATCGTGATGCGCCCCGTAGTTCCAGACCGCAAGAAATATCAGAACGAATTCGGTCGTGACCTGTTCGTCTCTCATCTTGAAATGGGCTTAAGCGGCGCATGGATGAAGTTCATGCTTCACTACACCTTCATCTGGAAATTCAAAGGCTTGTTTGGCTGGAAGTTAATTCCTGAATAGGAGCATCCCATGAATACACAAGAAGAATTCTCAAAATCTGAAAAGTTCTGGATGAACAACAAGCTCTATCAGTTGTGGCGCTTCATTGTGTTGAACATCAAGATTTACACCGTCGCCGTACAAAGCAAGTGGAGATAGCCCTCTTATTGACTGTATAATTGGAAGGTTGGCGGAATCCCATCCATCAACCTTCCAATTTTTTAAATTGAAACCCAACCTGATATCTGAAACTTAATCATGCATCGTAGACTTCTTACCCTTACTCGTGATACCCGCTTCGCACTCCTCTTAACGGTTCTTTCTGGATTTTTGGCTGGTCTATTGACAATAGGTCAAGCCTATCTTGTCAGCAGTACCGTCAATGGCGTCTTCCTTGAGGGACAAACCCTCACACAAGTGTTTCACTGGCTGAGGCTGATTCTCCTCGTTATATCAGGGCGGGCATTATTAACCTGGGTCAATGAAGTCAGCGCCAACGCCGTGGCTGTAAAGATTAAAACCGACCTGCGCGAACGCCTCTTCAACCACATCCTGAACCTTGGTCCCGCCTACACGCGTGGACAACGCACCGGGGAACTCACAACAGCCGCAATCGAAGGCATTGAAGCGCTGGATGCGTATTACAGCCAGTATCTCCCACAGCTTGTTATTTCTACGCTCGTCCCTGTCAGTATCCTGATCTTCGTCTTCCCCATGGATTTGCTGTCGGGTTTTATCTTACTCATCACCGCGCCATTGATTCCCTTCTTCATGATCATGATCGGCAAAGGTGCCGAGATCGTCACCAAGCGTCAATACGAAACTCTCTCACGTTTATCCGCGCACTTCCTCGATAGCCTGCAGGGACTGACCACACTGAAGCTCTTCGGACGCGGCAAAGCACATGCCAAAAATATCGAGAAAGTCAGCAACCAATTTCGCGACCGGACTCTCGAAGTTTTGCGCATCACCTTCCTTTCAGCGCTAGCGCTTGAATTACTGGCAACTCTTAGCACTGCCATCATCGCCGTCGAGATCGGCTTCCGTTTGCTCTACGCCAAAATGGAATTCCGCGAAGCCTTCTTCTTACTCATCCTTGCCCCGGAATTCTATATGCCCTTGCGTATGCTCGGTGCACGTTTCCATGCAGGCATGTCCGGCACGACCGCGGCGAAGAAGATCTTTGGAATTTTGGACATAGAGACTAGAGAACAGAGAATAGAAAGCAGTGAACCAACATCTTCCGACTCACTATTCTCTACTCTCGAATTATCTAATCTCTCTTACACTTACCCTGACGAAACAACGCCTGCCTTAGAAAATGTCAACCTACAAATCAACGCCGGACAAAACATCGCATTGGTCGGCGCAAGCGGTGCGGGGAAATCAACGCTCGTAAATTTGCTATTAGGATTTATTCAGCCATCATCAGGAAGTATAGAGGTAAACACGTATACAGGTACACAGGAAAATACAGAATCCGTTCATCATTCATCATTCATCAATCCTAATTTGATCGCCTGGGTTCCTCAACGTCCTCACCTCTTTCACGATACCATCTCCGCAAACATCCGCCTTGGCAAACCCGATGCGACCCATGCGGAAGTCATTGAAGCAGCCAAAGCTGCATATCTGCATGAGTTCATTGAAACACTGCCCGATAAATACGAAACCACCATCGGCGAAAGCGGAGCCCGCCTCAGCGGCGGACAGGCACAACGCCTTGCGCTGGCACGTGCTTTTCTCAAGAACTCCCCCATTCTCATTCTCGATGAGCCTACCTCCAGCCTCGACCCTGAAACCGAATCCCTGCTCGAAGAATCCACACGCCGCCTTATGCAGGGACGCACCGTCATCACCATCGCCCATCGTCTCAACACCATCTTCAAAGCCGATCACATTGTTGTCCTCGAAGACGGTCGCATCGTTGAACAAGGCACCCACCGTGAATTACTTGATCAAAACGGTGCATATGCAGGAATGGTCAAAACATATCAAGTCGAAAGTTACGAGACGAACATCAATGGTCAAAAGCCTGCCCTGAGCCTCGTCGAAGGGTCAACAGTTGAACCAGAACTTCAACCTTCGGTATTCAACCCGTCATCAATCGTCCATCGTCAACCGCAAATCGCAAATCGTAAACCACCAATCCTAAAGCGTCTGCTCTCCTTCCTCGATGGCTCATGGAATTGGGTTGCATTATCCATTTTACTCAGCACACTCACCATCGGCTCAAGTGTTGCGCTCATCGGCACCTCGGCATGGTTGATCTCCACCGCCGCCCTTCATCCGTCAATCGCCGACCTCGGCGTTTCTGTTGTTGGCGTGCGTTTCTTCGGTATCAGCCGCGGTCTCTTCCGTTATCTTGAACGACTTGTTTCGCACAACGTCACGTTTCGTTTGCTTGCCAAGCTGCGCGTTTGGTTCTACGAAAAGCTTGAACCCCTCGCCCCTGCCCGCCTAATGGATTACAAAAGCGGCGACCTGTTGGCGCGTGTCATCGGCGATGTGGAAACACTGGAAAATTTCTACGTCCGCGTTGTCTCGCCGACATTGACCGCTGTACTCGTTGGACTCATCGTAGCCATCTTCTTCGCATCTTTCTACCCGCTCATTGCTCTGGTCCTGATCGGCTTTTTCCTCACCTTGGGTTTCATCCTGCCACTCCTCTCCCAGATCGTCAGCCGCAAACCCGGGCAGCGACTCATCACCCAACGCGCCGAGATCCAATCCCTGCTCGTAGACGGCATTCAAGGCCTCGCTGACCTGCTGGCTTTTGGTCGCGGCAAAGACCGCGCCGATCAGATCGCATCCATCGGCAAACAGTATGGCACTTCACAAAAACAAATGGCACGCATCAGCGCAGTCCACTCGGCGCTGGGAACGCTGCTCACCAACCTGGGTTTGTGGGTCATGCTCTTACTCGTCATCCCACAAGTGACCGCCGGTGACATCAAAGGTGTCATGCTCGGCACATTTGCGTTGATGACCTTCGCATCATTCGAAGCGGTAAATCCCCTGCCCCTCGCCGCCCAAATGTGGAATTCATCCCGCGAGGCAGCCAAGAGGTTGTTCGAAGTTGTAGATGTAGAGCCTGAGATTCAAGAGAATAGAGAGCAGAGAGCAGAGAGTAGTTCAAGCCAGTCACTAGTATCTAGTATCCAATTATCTAATCTCTCTTTTGCCTATCCAAATACAACCGCGCCCGCATTAAAAGATCTATCCTTCACGGTTCCACAGGGCAAGTCCATCGCCATCGTTGGTCCGAGCGGCGCGGGGAAAAGCACGATCGCGAATCTACTGTTCCGCTTTTGGGATTATGACTCAGGCGAGATCCGCTTGGGCGGCGCAGAGCTCAAGTCGCTGAATCAGGATGAGGTCCGGAAGAGATGCGCGCTCGTCTCGCAGAATAGTTTCTTCTTCAATACATCCATTCGCGAGAATTTGCGGCTGGCGCGGCCATCCATGACTCAAGCGGAAATGGAGGCATCTGCCCGTGACGCACAAATCCACGAATTTATTACCAGCCTGCCAAAGGGATATGACACCTTCATTGGCGAACAGGGCTTGAGGCTTTCAGGCGGCGAACGGCAAAGGCTGGCAATCGCACGTGTCTTGTTGAAAGATGCCCCTATCCTGATCTTGGACGAACCCACTGCCAACCTTGACCCCGTAACAGAACAGCAGGTCTTGAATACCCTTTTTGAGATCATGCGTAGAAAAACAACCCTGCTCATTACGCATCGCCTAATTGGGCTGGAGCACATGGATGAAATTGTCGTGCTGGAGAATGGTCAAGTCAGGGAACATGGTACCCATCATGAATTATTGAGTACTGACAGCTTGTACCGTCGTTTATCAAATCTACAAAATCAAATTCTGACCGACGATTAAAAAGGTAAAATTATTTTATGCTTACCTTTGAGCAGCACATCTTCATTGACCGCCGCAAGGATGAGATCTACGACCATATCTCAGAACCGCTCAACATGATCGGGCTGCAGCCTTTGCTAACGACCCTTGATGTCATGAAGGAACAAACAGACGAAAACGGAATCACTTTGCGCCCTTTTTATACGGTGGAAGTTTTTCGCTGGGCAGGTATCCCGCTGATGAGGAACCGCATCTACTCAGTGATCCACCTCACCCAGCCCAGAGATGAACTTGAATTTCATGTATTCAGCAAACCAAACATTAAGATCGTTTTTAAATATGCATTTGTACAGTACAACGATCTAAGGACTCATATCACCCAAACCATCCTTTTTGAGCAGGTAAGCAAAATATTGGAAGGTTTTGTGTTCAACCAAGCTGTAAAAGCTCAACGTGCACTTCTCACAAATTTGAAAGCTCGGCTCGAAAAATAAAAACTGCTTGCACCGCCTCCTTGAACATGCTATAATCAACGAAAATCCCCAGATACTTACAAACTCATTGATTGCGCAATCCGTATGCACGGCGATTCAACCTGCCCGGGTTCCGCGTAAGCCGAATTTGAACGAAACTCCTCACTCACGCACAAACTAAGGGACTCCCCCAGCCTGCCCTTTCGGGTTCTGCTGGTTAGATTAACATTCCATCATTCCACAACTAAACGAGAATCGAAACATGAAAATACTTGAACTTGAGAACGAACCTCTTTCCAAACTGCGCAGCATGGCAAAGAATCTGAATATTCCTAATGCCAATCGCCTAAAGAAAGAGACGCTTGCCATGATGATCCGCGAGGCGGAGGCGCAGAAGGAAGGCATTGAGCTGCGTGGCGGCATCCTGGAAATTATGAGTGAAGGCATTGGCTTCCTGCGTGCCACGAACTACAGAATCAGCGACCAGGATGTGTACGTTTCGCAAGCCCAGCTTAGGCGACATGACTTGCGGGCAGGCGATTTGGTGATCGGTCAGGTACGACCGCCGCGTGAAAGCGAAAGACATTTTGGTCTGCTCAAGGTTGAATCGATCAATGGCGTGGACCCTGAAGAAGCTGCCCGCCGCCCGGTTTTCGAAAACTTAACCCCCATCTTCCCTGAAAAAAGATTTGATCTAGAGACTGACCATGATACTTTAGCTCCGCGTTTGATCAACCTGATCGCTCCCATCGGTCGCGGACAACGCGGTTTGATCGTTTCACCACCCAAGGCGGGAAAAACTACAATTCTCAAGCAAATTGCGAATTCAATTTCAACTAAATATCCGGATGTGCATTTGATCGTAGCCCTCATCGGCGAACGCCCCGAAGAAGTGACCGACATGGATCGTTCCGTGGATGCCGAAGTGGTGGCTTCCACCTTCGATGAGCCAGTTACTTCCCACGTGCGCACGGCGGAGCTGGCATTAGACCGAGCTAAGAGATTGGTGGAGATCGGTCGCCACGTGGTAATCTTAATGGACTCGATCACCCGTCTCGCACGCGCCTATAACCTGGTCGTTAACCCTTCCGGGCGCACACTCTCGGGCGGTATGGATCCTTCAGCGTTATACCCACCCAAGCGTTTCTTTGGTGCGGCGCGTAATATTGAAGAAGGCGGCTCGTTGACCATCATTGCTACCTGTCTCGTGGATACTGGCTCCCGCCTTGACGATGTGGTGTACGAAGAATTCAAAGGCACCGGTAATATGGAATTGATCCTATCACGTAAATTACAGGAACGCCGCATCTTCCCCGCCGTGGACATCGAACGTTCGTCCACTCGCCGCGAAGATCTCTTGCTTGGACCTGATCTGTTACAGCGTGTGTGGCTGATGCGCCGTATGTATATCCAAATGATCACCCAACAACCGCAAGGCGCAGGCATGGATCAATCTGTCGCCACCGAAGCCATTGTCACACGGCTGGATCGCGCGCGGAACAATCAGGAATTTCTGGAGAATCTCGGAAGAGATGCCTAACATTTCAAGCCGCCATCCCTGCGGCTTGAACACAGCAAAATATTTTAGCGAATGTCCAAATTAAAAACATTGATCGGTAACAATAAATTTAACATCATCAGTTGGGCTGTCACATTGGTACTGGTGACGGGGCTCGTATTCGGCGCGCTTTCCTGGAAGCAATCCACATCCACGGTGCAAGCTCTTGCGCCCCAGCCGACCACAGCTCCAGATAAGCAACAGCCTGATGTGCCCATGCCAGCTTTGGGGGCGTCTGAAGCGTTCCTGTCCATTGGGCGCGGCATCCAACTGAAGACTAATATCCCTGCTGATAAGCCACGTTATGGCGTCGAGGAATATCGCGTGACGCGCGGTGATTCGATCTTCGCAATTTCGGAAGCATTTAAACTTAAACCCGAAACTGTATTATGGGCAAACTATAATGTTTTGCAAGATGACCCACACAGCCTAAAACCCGGGCAGGTTTTGAAAATCCCACCAACCGACGGCATATATTATCAAGTCAAAGAGAATGACAAGCTGGAAACCATTGCCAGCGAATTTAAAGCAAATGTAGATGACATTTTAAATTATCCCGGGAACGATATTGACCTTTCCAACCCCACGGTTGAATCAGGCTCATGGGTCATGATCCCTGGCGGCAAACGCGACTTTGTGCAGTGGCTTGTACCAACTGTGGCACGCGGTTCATCGGGCACATCTTCCACCAGTCAGAACGCCTGTGCAGGCGGCGCAATGGGCAGCGGCGGTTTCGTATGGCCCGCAGATGCTCACTCGCTCTCAGGTAATGATTATTGGTCGGGGCATCTCGGCATAGATATTGCGGCAGGTGAAGGCGCACCCGTTTATGCAGCCGATAGCGGCGTGGTCACCATGGCGCAAGTCGGTGGGTATAACGGCGGTTATGGGAATGTGATCCAGATCGATCATGGCAATGGCTACTCAACTCTCTACGCCCACTTGAGCGTCGTGGGTGTAGGTCTCTGCTCCAGTGTTGGCGCAGGTCAATGGATCGGCTCATCAGGGAATACGGGCAATTCACAAGGTGCGCATTTACACTTTGAAGTCCGACAAAACGGCGGGTTTATCAATCCCTGGTTTGTATTACCCTAATGTATAAAGCCTAAAGATTTAAATGCTTTAGGCTTTTTCTTATTCATGAATCAACAAGAAATAAAATCCACTCTTTCAAAACTTCCTTTAGGCGCGTTACGCTATTTCGATTCAATTGGCTCAACGAACGATGAAGCGCTGGCATGGGCGGCGAACGACGCAAGCGATCTTTCGATTGTGGTCGCAAATGAACAGACCGCAGGTCGTGGACGGCTCGACCGCCCGTGGTTTACCCCTCCATCGACTGCGCTGGCTTTTAGCGTGATCCTGCGCCCCACTACGGATGAAATCCCGTTTCTCTCGCGGACCGTGGGGCTGGCTGCGCTTTCAATAGCCGATACCATCGGGATGCTGGGACTTGCACCGCAGATCAAGTGGCCCAACGACATTCTCCTGAACGGACGCAAGGTTGCGGGTGTCTTGATCGAATTGGTTTGGTCGGGCGAAGACGTGGATTGCGTGGTGATTGGCATTGGGATCAATGTTGCCAAGACCGCTGTCCCTGCCACTGATATTTTGCGCTTCCCCGCCACCAGCCTTGAGCATGTGCTGGGCGAAGCACCCGATCGTCTCAAGTTATTACACGACATTCTGGCTTCGCTGATCTCGTTACGTCCGCATGTACGTTCAGCCTCTTTCATGGCTGCCTGGGAAAAATCGCTGGCGTATTATGGCAGGCAGGTGCGCGTGGAAATGGGCGGCGAACAATCCGTTACCGGCAAGGTGATCGGGTTGGAAGCAGATGGAAGTTTGATATTACGCGATGAGCATGGCAAAAACGTAACAGTCCGATTCGGGGATGTGCGCCTGCGTTTGTTCGCATGATATACTTTGTGATGAGGTAAAAATATGTTTGATAATCTCCGTGATTCAGCTGATTCATCCTTCTACGAAGAAGAACCAAACGATCTTTATAAAGAGCCCGTCCCTCAACCCAGTAAAAAGGCGGCCCCAGCTGCGTCCCAAAAACGTCGCAGCAATAACGCCCGTTTTCTTGGAATGACAGCGCAACAACGCTTTCTGGTTGCGCTCATGCTGATGTTCACTGTCTGCATCATGGGGACTCTGGCTATGTTGATATTAGGCAAAATGTCCCTGCCTTTGTAAATACCGACTCTTGATTTAATAACAAAAACGGCGACCAACTTTTATACAGTGGTCGCCGTTTTATTTAAAAGTTCTGTTTATATCAACTGTGGTTGCGGCTCAACTTTTTCATCGTCAACGATTTGTGCACCCGCCTTCTTCAAATCCTCGGCGGCAATTCGGGCAACCGAGGCAACCGAGTCGCCATCCTGGGGCTTGATAAGATGCACGCCTTTTGTGGCACGTCCCGCCTGTTTCACATCCTTGTTCTTGATGCGGATGGCAACTCCATTGGATGTGATGATCGTCAGGTCATCGTCTTTTTGGACAACACGCGCCGCCACGATCTTGCCGATCTCTTTCAATGCCTTCTGATCAATCGTGGAGATACCGCTCGTGGCACGGCCCTTGGCGGAATATTCTTTCAGCGGGGTTTGCTTGCCATACCCACCGCTGGTAACCACCAATAATGCGCCGTCTTTCTCGACCACGTCCATGCTGGTAACAGAATCATCCTTCTTCAGCTTGATCGCACCAACCCCTGAAGCCTGCCGTCCCATGGAACGGATCTTGGTCTCGTTAAAGCGTAATGCCTGTCCATTTTCGGTGACGAAGATCACTTCGTCCTTGCCGCTGGTGACACGCGCCCAGCCTAATTGGTCACCTTCATCCAAACTCATGGCGATCAAGCCCGAGGGTCGCACCGATGCGAACTCTTCCATCACCACGCGTTTTGCTCGACCACGTACCGTTGCAAGGACACAATATCCATGCGCCGAGAAATCCGAAACGGCGATCGCAGCGGTGACACGTTCATTCGCATCCAGTGAAAGCACATTAACCAGCGGAACGCCTTTCGCTGTGCGATCCGCGTCCGGGATCTGATACACCTTTTCGCTATAGACTTTGCCGCGGTCAGAGAAGAACAGCATGGTATCCAGACTACGCGCCGGGATGAGGGCTACAACTTCATCTTCATCCTTGGTGGTATGTCCCATCACGCCCCGTCCGCCACGTGTTTGAGAACGGAAAGCGGATGCAGCGACGCGCTTGATATAGCCACGCGCGGTGAGACTGATCAATACCGCCTCATCCTGGACCAAATCTGCTTCGCTGAGTTCCTCTTTGACCTCAGTGGCGATCCGTGTACGCCGGTCATCGCCATATTTTTCAGCCAGATCCTTCATATCATCCTGAATGAGCCCCAGGATCTTTTTGGGATGCGCCAGCAAATCTTCAAAATAGAGAATCTGCTCGGTGACCTGCTTATGCTCTTCTTCGATCTTCCAGCGTTCAAGCGCAGCAAGTCTGCGTAACTGCATGTCGAGAATCGCTTGCGCCTGTAGTTCGCTCAACTTGAAGCGTGTGATCAAGTTTGTCTTGGCAGTATCGGAATCCTGCGATTCGCGGATGGTCTTGATCACAGCTTCGATATTAGTCAGCGCGATCAAATATCCATCCAAAATGTGCTGGCGTGCCCGGGCTTTGGCAAGCTCGAAATTCGTGCGGCGGACAATGACCGTCTGGCGGTGTTCGATAAAGATCTGCAAAGCGCGCTTGAGCGGTAACGTGCGGGGTTCACCATCCACCAGCGCCAGCATTTGAGCGCCGAACGTCGTTTGCAGGGATGTGTACTTATAAAGCTGGTTCAAAACCTTCTTGGGCTGGGCGCCACGTTTAAGCTCGATCACAATGCTCATACCGCGTTGGTCGGATGCATCGCGCAAATCGGAGATCTGGTCGATCTTGTCACTGCGCACAAGTTCGGCGATACGCTCGATCAGGGTCGTTTTGTTGACCTGATACGGGATCTCCGTGATCACGATCTCGTGCCG
Source organism: uncultured Anaerolinea sp. (assembly GCA_964568115.1). Lineage (GTDB taxonomy): Bacteria > Chloroflexota > Anaerolineae > Anaerolineales > Villigracilaceae > Defluviilinea. The sequence goes on along the minus strand of CAZMQE010000034.1, from coordinate 6,981 downwards.
GTTGCTCTTGGTCTCCTCAATATGCGCCACACCGCGGACAACGATACGTCCCCTGCCCGTTCCATAGGTGGATTCAATCCCCTCGCGCCCAATGATGATACCGCCGGTCGGAAAATCCGGTCCTTTCACAAATTTCATCAATTCTTCAACCGGAATATCATCCATCCGCTCGAAATTATCGATCAGATAGGAAACCGCATCTGTAAGTTCGCGCAAATTATGCGGCGGAATGTTCGTCGACATACCGACCGCAATGCCGGAGGTGCCATTAAGCAGCATGTTCGGCACACGTGACGGCAAAACCAGAGGTTCTTCGAGCGAATCATCAAAGTTCGGACCAAAATCCACGGTGTCTTTATCGAGGTCAGCCAGTAACTCCTCAGCCAGCTTTTGGAGGCGGGCTTCGGTATAACGCATAGCAGCCGGAGCATCGCCGTCAATTGAACCGAAGTTGCCCTGTCCATCCACAAGCATGTAGCGCATGGAAAAATCCTGCGCCATACGTGCCATCGTCTCATACACGGCTGAATCGCCGTGCGGATGGAATTTACCCAGCACCTCACCGACGATACGGGCAGATTTCTTATAAGAAGTGTTGGAACGGATGCCAAGCTCGTGCATTGCATATAAAATGCGGCGATGGACGGGTTTCAAACCATCCCGCGCATCCGGCAGGGCGCGCGCCACGATCACGCTCATGGCGTAATCGAGATACGCCGAGCGCATTTGGGCATCTATATCAACGTTTTCAATATTTCCAGCAATTGAGATTTTTTCTTCTGCCATGTTTTTCTCTGTATTTAGGGTAATCGACATAAAAAAGACACGAAGATTGGGTTTTGCAACTCCGCGTCTTAACTAATGAAGAACTATGCCTGATTTACTCTAATTATACCGCGCTACAGCCATTTTTACTGGATAAAAACCTCGCCTCACCCCGACTCTCAACCTGCCTCCCCGCCCCAAACCTGCTCCCCGCTGAAGCCGGTTTACAAGTAACAAAAAACTCGCCTTTCAGCGAGTCGTCTGGTGTGCCGAAGGAGGGACTTGAACCCTCATGAGATTGCTCTCACCACGCCCTGAACGTGGCGCGTCTGCCAATTCCGCCACTTCGGCTTGATTTGTTGCGGGTTGAATTTTATCTCAAAGACGGGTTTTGTCAACCAGATGAAAATATTCACACGCTTTTTATATGTTATTTACCAGTTCGCAACATTATCTATTCGGAATCGTATTACTATATGGAACAAAATAATATGGTTCCTCGTCATTCAGATATCCCTATCATTTATGAAATGATATCAAAGATCAGTAAATATCAGTACTGTTAGGGGATATAACTTTTCGAACTGAACGAGGTTAAATAGGTGTATATGAAGAAAGGAGTGTGGTCCATGTTCGTCGTCGCAGTTTCAATCTGCTTGCTCGTGTTCGTTGCCCTAGCTGGCGCGAACCTGCTCATCTCGAACATCAATTCAGATGAGTTGAGCAACATGGGTATCGAGAAAAAATCATGATTGAGGATACCCATCTTCTCCCCTAGCCCGATGCGATAATCACGCGTCGGGCTTTTTATTTGGACGGGAAAGGCTACAGGGCAGGAAAAGTTTGTGAGCAGAAGCAGGTTACGGCTAAGGAATGAAGCGGGGTTATATCACCCAAAGAGTATAATCATCCAAATCAAAATTTGGAGCTTGCGTCTTGAAAAATCACTCATTGATCACTGCATTGAAGAGCCTGACCGGCAACCCGCGCGGCTGTGTGTACACTGAACCGCTATGGGGTATCCCCTTTAATTTATATGCACCCTATGTTTCGATCTATATGGTGGCACTTGGCTTGTCTGATAAACAGATCGGCTCGATTGTCAGCATCAGTTGGAGCTTTCAGATCATTTTCGCGCTGTTTAGCGGTGTGATCACCGATAAACTGGGACGCAGACGCACCACCCTGATCTTCGATATCGTGGCATGGAGCGTGCCAGCCGTGGTCTCTGCCATTGCACAGAACTTCTGGTATTTCGTGGCGGCAGGCGTGATCAATAGCGTCTGGCAGATCACCCACAATTCATGGACCTGCCTGTTGGTGGAAGATGCCGAGCATGATCAGTTGGTGGATATTTACACTTGGATCCACATCGCCAACCAAATGGTGGGTTTTGTTGCGCCGCTGGCAGGCTTGCTGATCGGAATTTTCAACCTGATCCCCACCGTCCGCGGACTGTATGTGTTTGCAGCGATCATGTTCACCGTAAAAGCCGTTGTCACTTATCTCATGACCGAAGAGACCGGGCAAGGCAAGATCCGCATGCATGAGACGCGCCATCAAAGTCTGATAAGCGTGTTCCGTGAATATGGCGGCGTTTTTCAACATATCATTCGCACGCCCCAGACCCTTTACACAGCTGGAATCATGCTCACGATCAGCATTTCAAACGTGATCTCGGGAAGTTTCTGGGGCATTATTGTGACCGAAAGATTGCATATCCCTGCCCAGAATTTGGCAGTTTTCCCCTTCGTCAAATCTGCTGTGATGTTATTCTTTTTCTTCATGGTCATACCGAATATTCGAAAGCTACATTTCAAACTTCCAATGGCGCTTGGTTTTTTGGGCTTTGTCATCAGTCAATTGCTTCTGATCACTGCACCTGACCGAAGTTATCTCTTTCTCATCACCAGCGTATTTCTGGAAGCTTGTTGTTTTGCTGTTGTCAGTCCGCTCGTGGACCAGATGATCGTCATGACGATCGACCCCAAGGAACGCGCCCGCATCCAGTCCATTTTGTATGTGGGTATCATCTTGATCACTTCACCATTTGGCTGGATCGCTGGAAATCTCTCTAGCATTGATAAGATCCTGCCCTTCGTTCTGAATATCGTGCTGTTCTCGATAGGTGCCCTACTAGCATATCTGGCTGGGAATGCTGCACAAAAGCGACTTGCTGCGGTGCCAACAGCACCCTAGGATAAACTCATCTTCCATGATCTCTCCGCCGCAAGCCACGTTCGGTGATGTGACTTTACCGAACACGCGCCTGCATTACGTCAAAGCCGGGACGGGACCGCCGCTCATTATCGTCCCGGCAACTGTTTCACTGATCAGGCAGTGGCTGCCACTGACGCAGTTTATGGGTCAGCGTTTTACCAGTTACTTTTTTGAACTGCCAGGTCACGGCGGGTCGACCCCTTACCCCGAAAGATTTGAAAGTCATCTCGTTCCCAAAACCGTGGAGGGATTCGTCAACAGCTTGGGATATGACAAGTTCAATTTAATGGGCTTCTCGTTTGGTGGATTACTGGCATTACGCACACTGGAACAACTGCAAGACCGCATTGACAAGGTGATTCTGCTTTCGCCATGCGTGAGTCGGCGGGCGTTGAAGTGGTCCACGCCGCGGCAATGGGCGTTCAAGGCATCGATCAAAGCAATGAAAAATCAAAGGTTGCTTCGAGGCATCCACTATGTGATGAACGCTCCGCAGTTGGAGAAGCCACTGACCTATGCTTTGAGCAAAGCCAGCAAAGTGGATAGGCAAATCCTGGAAAGCAAGCATGCCCTGCGTATGCCGATTACAACATTGGATGTGTTCGCCGACACGATGGATGAGATCTTCCAAACCGAATATCAATACGCGGACGCGCCATTCCAAAGTCCCTGTTATTTTGGCATGTCGATCAATGACGATATACTAAATTACGATCTCACCGCAGAGATCGTGCGTTCACACTTTCAAGATCTCACCATCCAAAAGTTCACGCATCCCTATCACCAACCGCCCAAACCGCCGACCTTCGAATGGCTCAATAGTGAGTTCGGTCAATTCCTGGATGTGATCGAATAGTCATCAAGAAACTGGCTGCCTTGATTTTCTATTACAGAAACCATTCTGCTTTCTGGTACACTTTCAGAATAGCAATATTTTTGTATGATGAATTGAGGTGAGATCATGATCAGCTGGCAGGAACTTACCATTGATGTTTTCGTTGAGCAATTAAGCACCGTGTATCAACGAACATACGGGGATGTTGACCAGAGCTTTGGTCGTATCGTTGCCTGGTGCGGACGTCTCGCGCTGGGCAACATTGCGAACTCGGATATGCTCTTTCACGATGTGGATCATACCATTATGGTTTCATTGGCAGGGCAGGCGATCATTGAAGGGAAGCATTTGCGCGAGGGCGGCGTGACACCGCG
>CAZMQE010000034.1:0-2687 GCA_964568115.1 uncultured Anaerolinea sp. | reverse complement strand
GATCTGATCGCTTCCTACATTGAGATGACGCGCTTCCCATCCCCCGCTGGCGAGATGTATAAAGATACAAAAGGCTATGGCGGACTGGTGCGTGCCGCCGATTTTATCGGTCAGTTGGGCGACCCGGATTATTTACGAAAAACTCCTGCCCTGTTCTATGAATTTCACGAGCTTGGCATCAACGAAAAACTTGGCTACAACTCCCCGAATGACATGCGCAAGAATTACGCCTCGTTCTATTGGAACAGCGTGGACGATTATATTCAAGATGCGCTCGTCTACCTGCGCCTGACTGAGAGCGGCAAGCAATGGATCGCGAATATGCATTCGCATGTATTTGATTCAGAACACGGCGCGGACGAATCTACATCAGGGGATTAACGCTTTCAACAGATCTTCGCGCCACACTTTGACATTCGGATCATACACCCCGAAGCCTGATCCAAATTCCCAATAAGCCCACGTGAACCCGTGACGTTCAGCTTCGCCCCGCACAAACGCCGTCCAACGGACGCGTGACTCTTGCGGCGCTTTGTTATACGCGCCAAACTCACCTAACAAGATACGAACATCCCCATGACGCTTCGCCCAATCAGCCACTAGATCGAAATGATCGGTAATTTCGGCTTTCTCAGCATCACTTCCCCATTCTGTGCCCAACCACTTCTGCGCTTCATCTCCAGCCCACTCCGCGCCTTGATGCGTGAACTGGAAGGGCGAATAGTAATGGAACGTGACAATGAGATGCTCATCATTCGGTACATCCAACGTGGACAGCCAATCGTACGCGTTCCAATGGACAGGACCAATAACCACATCGCGCGTAGGGTTTGATGCGCGCACAACCGCCAACGCTTCCAGCAGATATTGATTCCAAAGCTGCGCATCCAGCGTGGTATTCGGTTCATTCAGCAATTCAAACAAAACATTCGATGGATAACCCTTGTAATGTTCAGCGACCTGCTTCGAAATGCCAAGATACCGATCTTTGTGACTCCATGGATCGGTCATCATTTCTTCATAATGATGGAAATCTACAATGATGGCTAGATTCCGTGCCTGCGCCCAACCCACAATTTCATCCACACGCGCGAAGAAGGCAGGATCAATCGTGTATGGATATTCCTGCTCCGCATGGCTGTTCCACCGCACCGGCAAGCGGACAAAGTCAAAGCCTGCCTCTTTCACGAGATCAAAATATTCTTCTTGCACGAATAAGCCCCACTCGCCTTCGTTCGGAGATTCGAGCATATTGCCAAAGTTGACACCGCGTTGTAGTAGCGTCACAGGAATAGGGGTATTTGTAGGGGTCACGGGAACCTCCGTAAATGTAGTCGTAGGTGTGGCGAACAACTCTCTATCGTCTGTCGCCGTTGGCGTTGAATAGTTTTGATTGCACGCCGAGAGCATCACCAGAAGAGCGAGAGTTGAAAGGAGCAAGCGCTTCATGCTAGATTCCGATCAGACCTTCCAGGTTTTTCCCAACTGGTAACATCCATGCGAGGACATCCTGAATTCTCGCATCCCAATACGCCCAGTTGTGTTCACCAGGACCTTCGGTGTACGTGAGGTCAAACGGAAGTTTACGCGCCATGTCGCGGAAGCGGATATTATCAGCATACAGGAAATCTTCCGTGCCGCAACATTGATACAGCCGCGGCTTGATTAGTGCTTTAGCGGCTTTTTTGGCGAGTGTAAACAAGTCGTGTGAACTGTTCGGCACTTTGCTCAGATCCCCAAAGACATTGCGCATGCCTTTTAGCCATACTTCATCCTCTGGTTGACCATGCCCCCGAACAACCTCGCGGATATCCACTGCACCAGATAGGGACGCGGCTGCGGCAAATCGGTCGGGATGCGTCAAGGCGAGTTTGAACGCGCCGTATCCGCCCATGGATAAGCCAGCTACGAAGTTATCTTTGCGCTCCGCCGATAACGAATACATATCACGCACACGTGCGGGAACTTCCTCGCTGATATATTGCCAGTAGTTACCACCATGCGCCATATCCGCATAAAAGCTCAAATGCACGGCAGGCATCACCACTGCAAGGTTCAAGCCTTCGGCATATTTCTCGATGGATGACCAGCGCAGCCAGGCTGTGTGATCGTCAGAATGACCATGCAGGAGATAGAGCGTACGATGTTTGGGCGTGCGCTTGGTAGCGCCCGTCAAGAGCCTGCGTTGAGGCAATAGAACGTAGATCGTACTGCGTAACCCAAGGGTTTCAGAAAAGAAATTGACTTCGTTGAGGATCATGTTATTTTCCTTGTCGTTGCAAAATGGAGGGGCACAGCGAGACGAACAATCGTCAAAATCGTTTTATGATTCGCTGTGCTTCTACTAGCGATTTATCCTAACTTCCCGACTACCTTCTCGACCTCGTCCAATATCTCCCCACTCTTCACCAGCTTCTTCATTGCATTATGATCGCTATACAACGGACGGTCGACATTCAAATGCTCCACATATTTACGAATCACTTCACGCGCTTTGAGCGAGCCTTTGCCGGGAGTGAATTCACGGAAGTCGAGCGCTTGCGCCGCCGCCATGAATTCTATTCCCAAAATGCCAAATGCGTTATCGAGAATATGTCCGTTTTTGATGGCGGTGTTCATGCCCATCGAGACGAAGTCTTCTTGATCTGCTGCCGCGGGGATGGACATAATGCTCGCAGGCGCAGATA
>CAZMQE010000033.1:18133-19260 GCA_964568115.1 uncultured Anaerolinea sp. | reverse complement strand
TTGCGCTGAGCAGCTCTCTAATTATCGGCTACAATTGCGCCTTCAAAGGATAATCACTACATGGCATTGATCAGTCTCCAGGACGTCTCCATCGGCTTCGGTGGACCGCGCCTGCTCGATGAAATAAATCTGCAGATCGAAAGCGGTGAATGGGTGGGTTTGCTTGGGCGCAACGGCATGGGCAAATCCACGTTGTTGAAGTTGGTCGCTGGCGAGATCCTGCCGCATGACGGCACGATTGCCCGTCAACAAAATATCCGTGTGGCGTATCTGCCACAGGAAGTGCCGCAAAACCTTAGCGGACGAGTCTACGATATTGTGGAAAGTGGCTTGGAAGCCATCACTACCAAATTGGATGATGAACATCAATGGCAGCGTCAGCACCAGGTGGAGAAAATCCTTTCGCGCATGGATTTGGACGCCGACGCCAAATTTGAAGTCTTATCTGCTGGATTAAAGCGCCGCGTCTATCTTGCCCGTGGCTTGGTTCGTGAACCGAACCTGTTACTGCTCGATGAACCCACCAACCACCTCGACATCACCTCCATTGATTGGCTGGAAGATTTCCTCAAACGCTGGGGTGGCACCTTATTGTTCGTCACGCATGACCGCGTCTTCTTGCAACGTCTCACCACCCGCATCGTTGAACTCGACCGCGGCAAACTCTTTGACTGGAATTGTGACTATCCCACCTTCGTGAAGCGCAAAGAGGAAATGCTCTCTGCTGAAGCACAACAGAATGCGCTCTTCGATAAAAAGCTCGCACAGGAAGAAGTCTGGATTCGCAAAGGCATCGAAGCGCGCCGCACGCGCAACGAAGGACGTGTCCGCGCCTTGAAGCGCCTGCGCGAAGAACGTAAACAACGCCGTGAACTTTCCGGCAAAGTCCGCATGCAGATCTCCGCTGAGAATCGTTCTGGCAGGTTAGTCATCGAAGCCGAGAACGTCAGTTACGCTTATTCCGATAAAACCATTATCAAAGGCTTTACGTCAACCATTCAACGCGGCGATAAGATCGGTATCGTCGGTCCGAATGGTTCCGGTAAAACCACACTTCTTAAACTGCTCATGGGGCAGCTCAAACCGACACAAGGTCAAGTTGAACATGGCACGAATGTGGAGATGGC